>JASFSB010000354.1:0-3576 GCA_050114615.1 Gammaproteobacteria bacterium | reverse complement strand
AGAGAGTCGCATGTATCGGTGCCGGCTGCGCATCGCTGGTCGTTGCAAATGACCTGATGCCGCTCGGCTACGAAATCGTGATCTACGAGGCGCAGAGTGCACCAGGCGGCCTGATGCGTACGAACATTCCGGCGTTCCGATTGCCCGAGCAAGTGCTCGAGGAGGAAATCGCCATGATCATCGACATGGGCGTGGATCTGCGATTGAGCACCCCGGTTGAGAGCATGAGCGCCCTGCTGCAGGAGGGATACGATGCAGTATTTGTCGGCAGCGGAGCGCCAAAGGGAAAGGATCTCGACGTCCCTGGCCGTCGCGACGATTCCGAACACGTGCATATCGGCATCGAGTGGCTCGAAGGCATCGCATTCGAACATATCAACGGAATCGGCAAACGTGTCCTGATCATCGGCGTCGGCAATACAGCGATGGACTGTTGTCGCAGTTCCCTGCGGCTCGGTGCAACGAGCGTAAAGGTCATGGCCCGTAAACCGCGCGAATTCTTCAAAGCCTCCGATTGGGAGCTGCAGGACGCAGAAGAAGAAAACGTCGAAATCATCGTTAATCATTCGCCGCAGGCCTTCGTGACCGAAAACGGCAGACTCGTCGGCATGAAGTTCGAGGTGCTCGAGTACGACATCGACGATAGCGGACGCATCGTCGGTCAGCGCGTAACGGGCGAGAAGCTCATCCCGTGCGACGACGTCATACTCGCTATTGGCCAGGACAACGCGTTCCCCTGGATAGAGAAAGACATAGGCATCGACTTCGATCCGCGGAATGTGCCCGTCGTCGATCCCGTCACGTACGAGTCGAGCCGCCGGGGCATATTCTTCGGTGGCGATGCCGCTTTCGGCCCAAAAAACATCATCTGGGCCGTCGAGCATGCGCATCAGGCTGCGATCTCGATTCATAAACACTGCCATGGCAAAGACGTCACTGACCGACTGGCCGACGGAATGCATTTGTCCACGTATAAGATGGGCATCCACGAGTGGGCATACAGTAACGACTACGATCGTGCCGAACGCACACTCGTGCCGCATTTGAGTCTGAAGAAACGCTTCAGCAAGATGAACCTCGAGGTCGAGCTGGGCTTCGATGCCGAACAGGCGGCAGCAGAAGCAGAACGCTGTCTGAACTGCGACATTCAGACAGTGTTCGATGCCAGGCTGTGTATCGAATGTGACGCATGCATAGACGTCTGTCCGGTCAATTGTCTGACGATTACGCACAATGGCGAGGAGGCAGAGCTGCGCACGCGCCTGAACGCTCCTGCCACAAACCTCGAGCAGGATCTGTTTGTGTCAGAAGAACTGCCTCAGACTGGCCGGGTCATGGTCAAGGACGAAGACCTTTGCATTCACTGCGGCCTGTGCGCCGAACGCTGCCCCACAGCCGCCTGGGACATGCAGAAATTTACGCTCGCGGTGCCATATGCGAGCGACAACAGCACACCGCCTGACCCCGAATTAATTGCAAAGAAATGGGGTACGTGACAGCGAGTTGAATATTCCTGGCAGCGGCGGGTCGAAACAGCTGACAGGTTGTCGGGCCCGACATGTCGATACTCAGTAAACCGACCGAAAAATGAACCCTGGGATGAGCACGGGACCAAGAAACAACGATTTTACGATTCGCATCGCCAACGTGAACGGTACCGGTTCCGCCAGCGCCAACGCACTGCTGATGAAATCCTTTTTCAGGATGGGCATTCCGGTTGTCGGCAAGAACTACTTCCCATCGAACATCCAGGGTCTGCCGACGTGGTACGAGATACGCGTGAGCGGGAGCAGTTACATGGCGCGCTCCGGCTGCGTGGACATCATGCTGGCGATGAATGCAGAGACGTACCAGAAAGACCTTGCCGACGTCGCCTCCGGCGGCTATCTGATCTACGACTCGACCTGGCCCCGGCACAAATTACTGAACCGTGACGACATCACGATCATCGGCATTCCGCTCGCAAAGATGTGCAATGAGCGGTTCTCCACAGCGCGATCACGCGTACTCATGAAGAACGTCGCATACGTCGGCGCCGCAGCCGCACTGCTCGATGTCGAAATGGACGTGATTCGCGAATTGCTCGATGAATCCTTCTCGAGAAAGGCGAATTTGCTCGAAGCCAATCACATCGCGATAGAACTCGGGTACGACTACGCAAAGGAACATTTCGATTGTCCGTTGCCGTTCAGGGCCGAACGGGTCAACGAAACGGCCGATCGGATCCTGATCGACGGAAATACGGCGACGGCGCTGGGTGCGCTGTACGCCGGCGCTACAGTCGGGGCGTGGTATCCGATCACGCCGTCGACGTCGGTAATGGACGCATTCACGAATCTGTGCGGGCGTTATCGCGTCGACGAGGCATCCGGCAGGCGCAATTACTGTGTCATCCAGGCCGAGGACGAGCTTGCGGCAATGGGTATCGTGCTCGGCGCGGGCTGGAACGGCGCGCGCGCGTTTACGCCGACCAGTGGTCCCGGCGTATCGCTGATGAGCGAACTGCTCGGTTACGGCTATTTCGCCGAAATCCCCGCCGTACTGATCGATGTGCAGCGCTGTGGGCCATCTACCGGTATGCCGACTCGTACGCAACAGGCCGATATCATGGCCTGCGCGTATGCTTCGCACGGCGACACCCGGCACGTACTGTTGTTTCCGGCTGATCCGGAAGAGTGTTTCTATCTGACCGCGCAGGCGTTCGACCTGGCTGAGCGATTGCAGACACCCGTTATCGTGATGTCCGATCTCGACATTGGCATGAACGACTGGATGTGCCGCAGCCTGAAATGGAACGACAACTATCGCCCCGATCGGGGCAAGGTACTCGACGCCGAAAAGCTCGAGAAAATGGCGTCGTTTCATCGCTATGTGGACGTCGATGAAGACGCTATTCCGTATCGGACGTTCCCGGGCGAACATCCCAAAGGCGCGTACTTCACGCGCGGGTCCGGCCACAATATGTATGGTGCCTATACCGAGGACGCGGCTGAATACCAGGAAGTCGTCGATCGTCTGCGCCGCAAGTGGGAGACGGCGAAATCGTATGTGCCCGGGCCCGAGATTCATTATAAAGAGGACAATCGTGTCGCGATCGTGTCGATCGGCAGCAGTCACGGCGCCGTCATCGAGGCTCGCGACCGGCTTCACGACGCCGGCGTGGACGTCAACTACATGCGCGTGAAGGCGTTTCCGTTCGATGAACAGGTGGACCAGTTCTTCGAGGCTCACGACCGGATTTACGTCGTCGAACAGAATCGCGACGCGCAGCTGCGGGGCCTGCTCCTGCTCGAAACAGAAGTGGATGCATCGAAGCTGGTTCCGCTGCTGTTTTATGATGGACTGCCGATCAACGCACGCGGCATCATTGAGAGAATCAGCGAGGATCACGCGAAAGGCGCAGCCGCATGAGTTACATCTCCAAACCAGGCATTATTCATCCGCGCAGCGCGCGGAATGATCTCGGGCTGACCTGCCGCGACTACGAAGGTGGGATGTCCACGCTGTGCGCCGGCTGCGGGCACGACTCGGTCACAGGCGCGATTGTGCAGGCCGCCTTCGAGCTCAGCATTCCCC
>JASFSB010000353.1:0-3583 GCA_050114615.1 Gammaproteobacteria bacterium | reverse complement strand
AGTGAGGTAACCGATCAAACGAAGCTGCTGACCGTTTCCGGCGAGACTGACGAGTTGCCACTCGCCTTCTCACAGATACGCGAGTCCGACAGCATCGTCAGGGCGAAAAGTGGCCAGATCATTGCGATCGGCGGACTGATGCGCAACAGCACGCAGCGATCCGACTACGGGACCCCGGTGCTGGGCCGCGTGCCCGGGCTGAAGCGATTGTTCAGCAGCACACGGGAACTCGAATCGAAGACCGAGCTGATCATCCTGTTGCGCCCGATCGTCGTCGATGACGATGCGGACTGGTCGCGGGTCATTCAGCCGGCGGCGACGCGCATCTCAGAGATGAGCCCGGTTCCGCGGTAGAACGAGCAGGACATGGTCGAAGAACCGGTAACGCGTAAGCGCATTCGTCTGGGCGACATACTGCTCGAAAAGAAGCTGATCTCAGAGGCACAGCTCCAGGATGCCCTTGCCGAGCAACGCACGACCGGTCGCAAACTCGGTCGCGCGCTCGTCGATATCGGCGCGGTATCGGAAACGGATCTGCATCGTGCGCTCGCCGAATACCTCGATATCCCTTACGTCGATCTCGCTCACCTGAGTCTCGATCCACGCACGGTCCAGCTGTTGCCCGAGGCGCATGCAAGACGTTACCGCGCGCTCGTACTCAAGGACGAAGGCACCAGTCTTCTCGTCGGTATGGCTGACCCGACAGACCTGCTGATATTCGACGAGCTCTCCAGAATTCTCGGCAAGCAGATACGCCCGGCGCTCGTGCGCGAAGCAGCATTGCTGCGAACGATCGACGTGACCTATCGGCGAACGGATGAGATTATCTCACTGGCCGAGGAACTCAACGAAGAACTGCAGCAGGCCGACGTCAACGTCGATGCGCTCACGGCGGAGGAAGGATCGCCGGATGCGCCCGTCATCAGGCTCATTCAGTCGATGTTTCACGACGCCGTTCAGGTCTCGGCCTCCGACATCCATATCGAGCCCGAAGATCATCTGCTGCGCATCCGGCAACGTGTCGACGGAATGCTTCAGGAGCAGATCATCGACGGCCACCGTGTCGGCCAGGCGCTCGTCACGCGCCTTAAGCTGATGTGCGGCCTCGATATCGCGGAAAAACGCAAACCGCAGGACGGACGATTCAGCATCAAGGTAGACGATCATTCGCTGGACGTGCGTATGTCGACGCTGCCGACGTACAGCGGGGAGGCGATCGTTCTGCGCCTGCTCGACCAGGCGACGAGCTCGATGAGCTTCGAAGAGCTCGGCATGCCGGAACGCGTGATAAAGCCGTTTCGGGAACTGGTCGAAAGATCGGCTGGTCTGGTGCTCGTGACCGGCCCGACGGGCAGCGGTAAGACGACGACACTGTATGCCGCACTGAACCATCTCAATTCACCGATGCGAAAGATCATCACTGCTGAGGATCCGGTCGAGTACCGGCTCGAGCGAATCAATCAGGTGCAGGTCAAGGCGTCCGTCGGACTCGATTTCGCTGCAGTGCTCCGCACCGCGCTGCGTCAGGATCCCGACGTGATTCTCGTCGGTGAGATGCGCGATCGGGAAACGGCTGAGATGGGTCTGCGCGCGGCAATGACCGGGCACCTCGTTCTGTCGACACTGCATACCATCAACGCCATAGCGACAGTACACCGTCTGCGCGATATGGGGGCCGAGGGCTTTCTGATCGCCAGCTCGCTGACCGGCATTCTCGCGCAGCGACTGATGCGTCGACTCTGCGACAGCTGCGCGACGGTTGAGGAAGTCTCCCCGCAGCAGCGCGCCTGGCTGGAGCAGTTCTTTCCGTCACACGACCTGAACCCCGGCTTCAAGAAAGGTGCAGGCTGCACCTACTGCAATATGACAGGTTACCGGGGTCGCATCGGTATCTACGAGTTGCTGCGAATCACTGCACCGCTTGCCGATGCATTGCGCCGCGATGATCCTGGCGCATTTACGAGGCTTGCAAAGGCGCAGCCGGAGTTCGTTTCGCTGGCCGATCACGCGATGACTTATGCGATTGAAGGGATCACCTCGCTCGAAGAGGTCGCGCGCGTCACCGCCGGGCTTGCCGAACAGGACGAGGGACTCGAACCGCGCGACCCGCTGGTCGACGAGGTGCTCGAAAGCGAGTCGCTCCGGGCGGGTAACGGCTAATGCCGTCGTTTCGATTCCAGGGACGTACGACGCGAGGGGAAGCCGTCGATGGTGTGATCGAGGCCGACTCAGCCGATTCCCTCGCCGATCATCTGTTTGCGCGCGGCATCACGCCGACCGACATTGCACCGGCGAAACACTCGGAGGACATCGTCGAGCAGACCTGGCGCAGGCTTGGTGGTGGCCGACCACAAACCAACGATCTGATCATGTTTTCACGCCAGATGTACGCACTGACCAGGTCCGGACTGCCGCTGCTGCGCGGGATGTCCAGTCTGGCCGTATCGACACCCAACGCCGTATTGCGAGAGACGCTCGAGCAGGTTCTCGACAAGCTGCAGTCCGGCCGCGACCTGGCTTCGTCTTTGAGCCAGCACCCGGAAGTGTTTTCGAAGTTCTATGTCAGCATCGTTCGTGTCGGTGAGAGTACCGGTAATCTGCCGATGGCTTTCATGCGTATGTACGAATACCTGAGTATGGAAAAGCGCATACGCGACAAGCTGAAACAGGCGATGCGCTACCCGAGCACCGTGATCGGTGCGATCGCCGTTGCGATGGTCGTGATTACGCTCTTCGTGTTGCCGAAATTCGAGCCGATCTTTGCGTCTCTGGGTCCCAACGTGCCATGGGCCACGCGAGTATTGCTGAGCGTATCGGATTTCGTTGCGCAGTACTGGTACATCGTCGCGGCCGGACTGATTACGAGTTACGTTGCGTTTCGTATGTGGTCGCAGTCGAGGGACGGTCGATATCGCTGGGACAAGGCGAAACTTCGTTTTCCGGTAGTCGGCGAAATCACGCGTAAAGCGACACTCGCGAAAGTGTGTCGATCGTTCGCGCTGACGATCGACGCCGGAGTGCCGATCGTTCAGGGGCTCAGTCTGATCGCTCGAGCGACCGGCAACGAATACATGAGCGAAGGCGTACTGAGCCTTCGCAGCGGGGTCGAGCACGGTGAATCACTGAGCCAGACGGCACAGACGAGCGGTCTGTTTACGCCGCTGGCATTGCAGATGCTGATGATCGGCGAGGAAACCGGCACGCTGAGCGAGATGATCGTGGAAGTTGCGGATTTCTACGAACGGGAGGTCGACTACGACCTCGAGAATATCAGTGCGGCGATCGAGCCGATGCTGATCGTCAGTGTCGGCGTAATGGTGCTGGTGCTCGCGCTGGGAATTTTTCTGCCGCTATGGGACATGGCGGCCGCCGGCGGTGGTTTTGGCTGAGGTTGAGCAATCGATCACACAGCGCGGAGATTTTGTCAATTAGGCTTGTCGGTATCACCGGGGCAATAGATGCCTGCGAAAAGCGTGCAAAGGTGCAGTCGCCGGGACATGAGGTCATACCGACTTTTGGAAAACATGGAGGAGATCCAATGAAATCAGTTCGCGGGCAGAGCGGTTTTACGCTAATCGAGCTC
>JASFSB010000352.1:0-3609 GCA_050114615.1 Gammaproteobacteria bacterium | reverse complement strand
GACACGTGCACTGACGGTGCGCACCGTCAAGTCGTTCGCACAGACGCTCCGGCTGATGGCGGTTTCACGCACGATGGTCGAAGACGACGACTTTGCCACCAAACGAGAGGCCTATTACGTCAGCAAAAACTGGGGCGAATGCCGCTTCGATGAGCAACCCGAATCAGACGCGATCATGGACGATATCGAGGCGCTGGCCGCGCTGCGCGGTCTCTCACGCGAGCAGCTGCGCTTTTACCCCGAATCCCATGGCGGCTCGGTCGCCGGTCCGCTCACTGTCATCGACCGTGACAGCGAGTCCAACGCTCGCATAGAGATCGACTGCACTTCGCTCGGCAGCGGAGCGTTCACGATCCCGCGTTCCGTTGAGCAACTCGAGTTTCGAGCCGACGCCGACTTCATTCTCGCCATCGAGACGGGCGGCATGTTCCAGCGCCTCAATCATCACAGGTACTGGCGGGCGGCGCGCGCGATTCTCGTCGAGATGGCCGGCGTACCGACACGTGCAACGCGCCGCTTCGTGCGCAGGCTCTCCGATGAGCTGACTTTGCCGGTGTACTGCTTTACCGACTGTGATCCCTACGGTTTCGCAAACATCTACCGGACACTGAAGGTCGGCTCGGGCAACGCAGCACACATCAATCAGTTCTTTTGCGTGCCGCAGGCGCAGTTCCTCGGCGTAACGCCTCAGGACATCATCGACTTCGGCCTCGAGGATGCAACACATCCGTTAGCGGAAGCCGACATCAAGCGCGCACAGGACGCACTCGTTCGCGACCCGTTTTTCGCCGCCGAGCAGAAGTGGACGGCGGCGATCGCGCAGCTGCTCGAAATGGGCGTACGGGCCGAACAGCAGGCGCTCGCCAAATGGGGCCTGAATTTCGTCATCGAGACCTATTTGCCGCGCAAGCTCGCGGACAAGTCGAGCTTTCTGCCCTGACGAAACCGCGACTAAAACGTCATCACATGTTCTCGACACCGGCTGATACGCGTTATAGTCACCCCTATGTACATGCGTTCGATCATCCTTGCGGGCTTGTTCTCGGTAACGGCTCAGGCCGCCGCGCAGAATCCCGCCGCGATCCGCGGTAACTGGATCGCCGACGTGGACGGCGTCCGGCATATCTACCTGCTGATCGTGCGCGACACGGCAGTCACCGGCACTTACTGCGTCGACTGCAACGATCCGGCGAATCTCGCTTTCGTGGTAGACGGCACGCTGGAAGACAACGGCGCCCGTTTTACCGTCTTTCACGATCCCGGCACCGGGGCGCCGTATCGCGACCGGGTGACTGCTGAGCTCGTCGACGGCGACCTGCACATCGAGCGGCGACGCGAAGGCACATCGGCGCCGGTCGTATCGATGGTTCTGGTTCGGCCGACGCTGCCGCCACCGTCGGACATCCCTGCCCCGCCGGTGCGCCCCGCTTACAATCCACCTGGGCCGCCCGAGCCGATCACGGCTGAGAAGGCCGAAGGACTGTGGATTGCCGGCACGGGGCCACGCAAACAGTATTTCATGATTCGTCGCGTGGGCGAGCAGTTGCTTGGCCTGGTCTGCGGCCCGTGTTTCGAGCCCATTAACATGGCGCCGCTGGATTCGTTCGTCATCAATGGAAACGAACTGCTCTTCGACATCGTGCATCAGGATCTGAACGGGTTCACTCAAACGGAGCCATTCGCGAACAAGGCTCGCGGGCTGATGTCGCGCAACGAAATGCATCTGTTCGTTGTTCCGAGCTACGAAGATCCGGAAACGTTTACTCCGTTCGACATGACTTTGATCGGACCGGTCGCTTACCAGCAAAGCACGGACTGATTCGGAGCGCCCATGAGCCTTCTTTCCACGACCGTGGTCGGCAGTTATCCGCAGCCGGACTGGCTCATCGATCGCAAGGCACTGAGCGGGCGCTTTCCGCCGAGAGTCCGTGCGCACGAGCTTTGGCGCGTGGCGCCGGAATATCTCGAGCAGGCGCAGAACGATGCAACGCTTCTGGCCATTCGCGATATGGAACGCGCCGGCGTCGATGTCATCACGGACGGCGAGCAACGCCGCGAAAGCTATTCGAACCGGTTCGCCACGTCTCTGGAAGGTGTCGACATCGAGAATCCCGGCACGGCGCTCGACCGCAGCGGCCATCCGAATCCGGTGCCGCGCGTCGCGGGCAAGATTAAACGTGTGCGTCCGTGTGAAGTCAGCGATGTAAAGTTTCTCCGCGCCAATACGGATCACCAGATCAAAATTACGATTCCCGCGCCGTTCACGATGGCGCAGCAGGCGCAAAACGATTTCTACGAGGATGAAGAAGAGCTCGCGATGGATTACGCCGCTGCCGTCAATGCGGAGATTCGGGATTTGTTTGCGGCCGGCGCAGATTTCGTGCAACTCGACGACCCTTATGCGCAGGCGAGACCGGAGAAGGCCAGACGGTATGCCGTCAAAGCCCTGAACCGGGCGCTGGAGGGGGTACCGGGGCCGACAGCCGTGCATCTGTGCTTCGGCTATGCGGCGATCATTCACGAACGTCCGCCCGGATACTCGTTTCTTCCCGAGCTCGCAGACGCCAACGTGCAGCAGATATCCATCGAATCGGCTCAGTCGAACCTGGACCTCGCGGTACTCAGGGAACTCGGCGACAAGACGGTCATTCTGGGCGTGCTGAATCTCGACGATCCGACGCCCGAGACACCCGACCAGGTGGCCGCTCACATCCGCCGCGCGCTGGCGTACATCGCACCGGAAAAGCTGGTGCTTGCGCCTGATTGCGGCATGAAGTACCTGCCGCGGGATGCGGCGTTCGCCAAGCTGCGCGCGATGAGCGTCGGCGCCGCGATCGTGCGCAGGGAACTCACCGGCTGATCAGCATGCTACATTCGGGATACCGTGAGGGGGAGATGACAACTTGAACACAGGAATTTTCGCGCGCCGGGCAGTGGTGACGCTGCTCGCCTGGCTGCCGGGCGCCACAGCATTCGCACAGGTGGACTTCACCGGCAACTGGGCGCCGCTGTATCACGAAGACAATCCGGAGCGTATCCCCGGACCCGAGCTGGGCGACTATGCCGGAATCCCGATCAATGATGCGGCACGTCTGCGCGCCGACAGCTATATCGCGGACCGTATTTCGGCCGTCACGGAGTACCAGTGCCGACCGCACGGCGGCGACTACTCGATGCGCGGGCTTGCAAACATGCGCGTCGACGACATTCGCGACCCGATCACGCAGCAGGTCATCGCGATTCATCTGCGCATGAACTTCCAGGATATGGAACGCACGATCTGGCTCGACGGACGCGAGCATCCCGGGCCGCTGGAGCCGCATACGTTCGCCGGATTCTCGACCGGCGAATGGAATCGCAACATGCTGAATGTCTACACGACGCATTTGAAGAAGAGCTATCTGCGCCGCAACGGTCTGGCACGCAGCGAGCTCGCGACCTTCACCGATCACTGGGTGCGCCACGGCAAATACCTGACGATCACGACGACGATCGAGGATCCGGCGTTCCTCACCGAACCGCTCGTACGCAGCCAGACCTGGGTGTTCGATCCAACGCAGCAAATGGGCAGAGACGTATGCCGCTACACCCGCGAAATCCCTGGCCCCA
>JASFSB010000351.1:0-3611 GCA_050114615.1 Gammaproteobacteria bacterium | reverse complement strand
GACCTCATCGCCGGTCTCGCGCTGCACCATTGAGCGTACCGCTTCAACTTCGACTGCGCGAACATTCGTATCGGCGTCGGCGGCTCTTGCAAGCGTCAGAAGCAGCGCTTCCCTGAACAGGCCCTCACGCTCGCTGTCGCTTGATACGGAACCCCCGAATAACCTTTTTATATTGCTAAATGCGCTGAGAGACACGGCAATCCTCGTTCGTTGTTGAGTGGCACATTCTATAAGGACTTCGCAGAGACTGCACTGCCGCCGGAGCAGCCGGCCAGCCTTTGGATCCCCTCGAGCCTGGCGTCATAGTTTCAGCGAAGTATACAGCCTGGGCAGGCAGGCTCATGAAGATTGCGACCCGTGGAACGGCAGTGAGCGGCATCGCAGCGGCGATAGCGCTCGCATGGATCGTTCAGGCGCCGGCGCAATCGGACGAACTGGCGCGGATCGCCGCTGCGGCCCTGGGTCTACTGTTCCGCGAGCGCCTTGATGTTCGCCAGTGCGCCTTCGAACATCGCACGGCGGCGCGCGATATCGGCAGTCTTCGCGGCCTGATCTTCGAGGTTCGAGACATCGTAGACGAGTGTGTAGAGCATTTTCGACGTATTCGCCGTCACGGGCTTCACTTCCATGAAGCCGTGATACAAATTGTAGAACTGGCCTTCCCGTACGGGCTGCGTGTATCCGTATGACAAATCCGTCTGTGCGACCATGATTTCCACGACGCGCCCCCCGGCAAGGACGCGCACCGTGCCCATGTCGCCGTCACCGGAGGTGATCTCGCAGTCGACGTCGAGCCACTCACCGATATCGCAGTAGCCGCCGACTCTCGCCCAGACCGCTTCAGCCGGTCGATCGATGTCGATCTCCATCTCTATCGTGGTGTACTCGGGATCGGCGCCAGCCGCCGTCCCGGCACAGGTAATGGCGGTCAGTGCCGCAACGGCCAGTCTTCGTAAGCTCATCGTTTTCCCCTTACGCTAAGTGATGCTGTCGAAGAATTCTTCCTGGCGCCGCCGCTGGCCGGCATCCGGAAGCCTTCCCATGGCTGCTCCGAAATTATCGTTGACGTGGCGCACCTGACGCGTTCCCGGAATCACAACGGTCACGGCCGGATGCGAAATGATGTACTTGAGAAAAAACTGCCCCCAGCTCGCACAATCGAATTCTGCAGCCCATTCGGGCAGATCATGACCTTCGACCACATTGAACAGCGAATTCCTCGCCCCCGAGAACGGAATATTGATCATCACGGCGACGCCGCGATCGGCGGCGAGTGGCAGGATCGTTTCTGCCGAGGCGCGATCACCCAGAGAATAATTGATTTGGATAATGTCGAGCTCCTCACTGCGCAGCAGCTGCACCATCTGATCGTGCTGACGCACTTCCGAAGTCGAAGCGCCGATGTATCGCACGCGTCCCTGCGCCTTCATTTCCCGCAGCATGGCCAGCTCTGAGTTCGTGTTGGCAAAGTTGTGCACGAGCATCGCATCGAGCACATCCGTTGCGAGCCTTTGCAGCGATCCGTTGAAACCCTCGACACCGCGAACCCGTCCGCGGATATCCGTTTTTGAAACCAGAAACAGCTGATCGCGGATGCCAAGCTCGCCGATCAGGTCACCGAGCACGGCTTCGGCGGTGCCGTATCTAAACGCCGTATCGATCACCTTGCCGCCCAGTTCCGCAAAGCGCGCGAGTGTGTCGCGCAGCGGTGCGCGGGCCGACTCGTCGTTACCGACGCCATAACGGTTCGTGCCGATACCGACAGGCGGAATCGACTCGCCGGTTTTCGGAATGGTCCTGAAATTCACAGCCTGAGACTGAGCAGCCAGTCCGGGCGTCACCAGCGCGGCAACGCTGCCGACACCGGCTTTCAGCGCGGCTCTTCGGGAAATCGGCATCGTGATCCTCCTTGCAATGATGCTGTTTCAGAACATGGCGGGCGCCATTGGTTCACCGCCCTGCAGCACTCGTCCTCAGGCGAAGTAGATCGTTTTCAGTTCAAAGTACGGGTCGAGTCCTTCGATGCCGCCTTCCCGACCCAGACCGGATTGTTTGAAGCCACCGAAAGGCATCTTCGGGTCGACGACCATACCATTCACGGTGATGCTGCCGGACTGCATGCGCCGGGCGACTTCGTATCCGCGTTCGGAATCAGCCGTATAGACCGCACCATGAAGACCATAGATCGTATCGTTCGCCTTATCGACCGCATCATCAATGCCTTCGTAGCTGATAAACGACACAACAGGGCCGAAAATCTCTTCCTGTGCGATGACCATGCGGCTCTCGACGTTGGTGAAAACCGTCGGCTCGATGAAGTAGCCACGCTTGAACTGGTTTGGCCGCCCGCCGCCGATCACGAGCTGTGCACCTTCGGCCGTACCTTTCTCGATATAACCCTGTACGCGCTGCAGCTGACGCTCCATCGCGAGCGGACCCATCTGCGTGGCCTCATCCTGCGGATCGCCCACCCGAATACCTCTGACCGCATCCACATAGGCCTGGAGCAGCTCGTCCTTGCGCGACTCCGGAACGAGCACACGCGTCAGGGAAAAGCAAACCTGACCGGTGATTGGCATCGAATACGGCACGAGGCTCGGCAGCACGCTGGACATATCCGCATCGTCGAGAATGACTGCGGCGGACTTGCCGCCGAGCTCAAAGCTCGTCCGTGTGAATCGTTCTGCTGCGACGCCGGCAATATGACGGCCGGCTGCCGTGCTTCCGGTAAAACTGATTTTATCGATACCGGGGTGGCGGATCAGATAGTCGCCGCTTTGCCTGCCGGCGGGAATGACGTTGAATACACCCGGCGGCAGGCCCGCAGCTTCCACGCACTCGGCGAGGATATAAGCATCCATCGGCGTCTCGGGCGAGGGCTTCGATACGACCGTGCATCCGGCAGCCAGTGCCGCTGATACCTTGTAGCTCAGCAGCACGAGCGGTGCGTTCCAGGGCGTTATCGCGGCAACGACTCCGACTGGCTCCTTCACCACGCGAACGAGGTCGCCGTTGTCGCGCTTACGCTCGTCAACGAACTGGTAATTCTGTATCAGCTCGCCGTAGTACTGGAACAAATCGGCCGATTGTCCGGCAACATAGCGAGTGAAGCTGATTGCCGCACCGACCTGTGTCGTCCAGGCCTGCGCGATCTCACCGTGCCGCTCCCGCAGCAGTTCGGCGACCCTGATCAGGGCTGCGCCACGCTCGGCGGGTGACATGCGCGGCCACGGCCCGTGATCGAACGCCTCGCGCGCGGCAGCAACGGCCGCATCGACATCGGCCGGTGAAGCCTCGGAGAAATCCATCACCGGTTCTTCCGTCACGGGCGATATCACCTGCAGTTTGCCGGTACCCTTTGGCGCCTGCCACTGACCGCCGATGAAAAACTCCCGCGGTGATTTGATCGACAGGCCGTTCAGGGCCTCGGCTGCTGCGCTCATCGGATGCTCCCCCTGGTTGTTGAGTACTGCTGCGCCATTGACCGACGCCGCCCCCGTGACGATACCATGGACAATCTCCGAATTCCCCAGGCAGCGGCGTCGCGCGCTGTGTCAGTCGTCCCTGGCCGGCATCAATGCATCGTCGAGCTCATTCGCCCGGATATAGGC
>JASFSB010000350.1:0-3619 GCA_050114615.1 Gammaproteobacteria bacterium | reverse complement strand
CGAGCGCTCGTTCCGCCTCACCCGAATGCAGCAGGAATGCGGCGTAGTCGTGTGGATCGACCCGGCCGAGCTGATACGCACGCTCGAATTCGCTGCGCGCCAGCTGCCATCGGCCCTGGCGCTGATGCACCACGGCGCGCGCCCGCCACGCCGGCCCCGACTCACCGTCGATCTCCAGGGCACGCTCGGCATTCTGCAGGGCCAGTTCGTGCGCCGATGTGCCGATCTCCGCCACTGCGGGTGTCGACCGCATCGCCGCACTCAGCGCGTAGTACTCCGCCTTGCGTGCAAACGCGGCCGCCATGTTCGGATCAACGGCCAGCGCTCGGTTGAGGAACTCGAGCGCTTCGAGATCGAATCCCGACTGAAACGCGGCCAATGCGCGCAGGTACAGAACATATGCGGCCGGAGATTCAGATGCCGCTCTGGCGGTACGGGCGATCACTGCCGGAGACAACTCCACACCGAGTGCCTGCGCCATGCGCCGGGTGACTTCGGAGCGAATCTCGAACACTTCGGAGAATTCCCGGTTGTACTGCTCTGTCCAGACCGTCTGCCCGCTTGCACCGTCGATCAGCTGCATGTCGACGACGATTCGATCGTTCGCATAGCTGACGCTGCCGAGCAGGACTGTTGCGACGCACAAATCAGCCGCAATACCTGTGATTGAGCGTGTGTCACCCGCGTATCGCTCGGCAGTCTCGCGGCCGATGACGCGCGCGCCTTCCATGGCCGAAAAAGCACTCAGAAATTCCTCATACAGACCCGTCGCAAAGACCTGATCGTCCGGGTCCGGACTCAGATTGCCGAAAGGCAGGACGACCACCGATGCAGGCGCGATCGAGTTCTCGAACAACGGACGTTCTGCGGACAAACCGACGTTCGGCTCAGCAGCAGACACATTAGTCTCCTGTTGATCGTACTGTGCCGAAGCACCGTCACCCGGACCGCCGCCCAGAACATAAACATCGACTGCCATCAGAATCAGCGCAACTGCAAGACACGCAGTCACCAGGTAATTGAGCCGCTGCCCCGAACTCGGTGCAAACGATCCGTCGCGCGGATCGCGAGGCGTTTGCCTGATTCCGCTTGGCGTGACCTCGAACGCCCACGCCAGCACGAGCGCGACCGGAAACCCCGCGGCGAGAAACACGACGACGACCGTGTCGAACCACTCCGGCAGGTGCAGCGGCCCGCCGAGTACGTCGACGACCTGCGTCGTCATCCAGGCGACGATCAGGTACGCAGCGCCGACCCGATAGACGTTTCGACGCGCGAGCTCATCCCGGAAAGACATCTCGAATTCCTTTGTTTTCGTTGTTCTCGACGCGCCCTGTGCCAGCAGGTTAGGCAGCGGGCAGGCAGGCAACAACGTGTCGCCGGAATGCGACGTAATCCAGGATTACGATGCGTCTGCGGTCTCCAGGCTAAAGCGATGTGTACGTCGTGTATCCTTCCGGACCGGGCGAGTAGAAAGTGTCCGGATTCCACTCGACGAGCTCTGCGTTGCGCGCGAATCGCTCCGGCAGGTCCGGGTTCGACGTAAACAATTTGCCGAACACGACGAAATCAGCAAGCCCTGACTGGATCGCTTCGTTACCGGTTTCCTGCGTAAACCCGCCGCCGACGCCGAAGGTGCCGTCATAGAGCGGTTTCAGCATGTCGAACGTTTCCGGCAACGCAGTCCTCAGAACATGCAGGTAAGCGAGCCCCAATGGCGCGATCGCCGGAACCAGCGTCGTATACGTCTCTTTCGCGTCTGCATCGTGAATGTCGTTGAACGGCATGGCAGGAGAGATTTTGATGCCGACCTTCGATGCACTGCCCGCCGCCGCAATCATCGCCTCAAGCGCTTCGACGACGAAGCGAATCCGATTCTGCACGCTGCCGCCATACTGATCGGTACGCAGATTCGTATTGGACGACAGAAACTGCATCGGCAAATAACCGGAGGCCGAATGCAGTTCGACGCCGTCGAATCCGGCTGCCAATGCGTTGCGCGTCGCCTGCGCGTATTCCTCGATCACACCGGGGATTTCATCAGTCTCGAGCGCCCTGGGGGTGGGATGGTCCTGCAGACCCTCCTGATCGGTCCACATCTGCCCTTCGGCGCGAACCGCTGACGGCGCGACCGGCGGCTCGTCCGTATAGCGATTATTCGCATGCGCGATGCGGCCAACATGCATGAACTGGCAGAACATGCGACCGCCCCTGGCATGGACGGCATCGGTGATCTTTTCCCAGGCCGCGATTTGCTCGTCGGAATGGATGCCCGGCGTCCGCGCATAGCCGATACCGGCTGCCGAAGGTGCTGTGCCTTCAGTGATGATCAGCCCGGCGGACGCACGTTGTTCGTAATACTCGATGGCGAGCTCCGAAGGCACTCCGTTTGCGAGTGCGCGACTGCGTGTCATCGGCGCCATCACAATACGATTGCGCGCCTGGAAGTCGCCGATTTTCACAGGCGACAATAGATCTGGTTTCGACATCAGTTTCCCTTGTGTTTTGTTGGTATCAGGTGCGGCGAATTGAGCGTCCGCGGGTCAAATTTCAGGTGGCATTCTACTGACTTCGCGGCGCAATTCATCACGGATCGGCGAGACGGGCCGGCCAGCGCGCGTCATCGCTTGCTGCCGGCCCTTTCCGTCGTATGTTCACAGCCGATTTCGCGCACCGGCGATAACACTCACGAATGATTTCGCGGGGCGCTCATCATATATACTGCGGATACCAGGGTATTCGATGAGAAACCGTATGAGGCACGTCGTTGTCAGCGCTTTGGTCGCAGCCGTCGTCACCGGTATCGTTCTGGCACTATTCCCGAGCGGCTCGGCAGATGATTCGATGGACGTGACGACGATTCCGGCAGCACCGCCCGCAGGGCTGAGGCTGACAGTCAGTGACGCGCTGCCTGAAGACGTCTGGCTCGACGGCGCACGACAGGCCGGCGACGACCATCGCATACTGACGAGCGCCGACAACTCCATTTGCTTCATTACCAGGATCGACGTAAGAGGCATTGCCGCGCCCGACGATGCTTTCGCGTGCTCGATGGAGATCGACGACTTCACGGGCTTCTGGGATCTCGTCGTATCAGTCGAGGAAGGTAGTCAGGCAAACGTGCGCTGCAATGCGCGCTGCCTGACCTGGGAGTGAGGACCGACCGATGAAGACACTCGTTCGTAATAAGACCTGCGGCACGTTCGTGCTGCTGATTGCGCTGCTGCTCAGCGCAGCAGCGCTGCGGGCCCATCACAATTCGCAAGCCGAATACGGGCCCTTCGGCTCAGAGACGATGTATGTCGAAGGCGAAATTCTGCGAATCGACTGGTCCAATCCGCACGTCGCCTTCGACATGGTCACGACCGGCGGCGACATCCCGGCTGGCGAAAACTGGCGTTTTGAAAGCCATCCGATCCGGATCATGATCGCTTACGGATTCTCACGTGAGGAATTCAATGTCGGCGACCGCGTCAGGATCATCGGGTGGAAGAACTTACGCGGCGCGCCGCTGATCTGGCCGCGCGCGATCCAGATCAATGATGGCCCGATGAAATCGAATCTGCGATTTACCGATATGATCGACATTGCCAAAGGCACATTTCAGGACATGGGTATT
>JASFSB010000349.1:0-3628 GCA_050114615.1 Gammaproteobacteria bacterium | reverse complement strand
AACGGCTGTTCGGACAGCTGGGCAGTGCTGCAAAAATCGGCGTCGTTGCTGTCATCGTGCTGCTGCTGCTGATCAAAGACAGATTATCCGAGCATATGCGGCAGCTGAGCGACGAAATCAGGCTCGGACGTTTCATCACCTGGTCCGTTGCCAATATTCTCAGCTTCGCGTTGATGTTTATGCTGACGCTGCGCGTGTTTGGCGCATCGGGCCAGGCTGACGCAAGCCCTTCGGCATACGCAGCATGGGTTTTGTTCGCCATTGCGACGTTCACGTGCTCACTGCTTAGCATGGCAGCGGCCAAGAGAATTCTCGGTATCGTACGAAGAGAGTGGAAGTCGTGCGCGATCGCGATGGCCGTCGCACTTGCTGTGTGGTTCGCCTCAGTCGGGACGAGCGGGCTCTGGGGCCCGCTGAGCGACTGGACATTCACCACCTCGGGCTTCCTGCTGTCGCTGCTGAGCCGCGAGCCCCTCATCATGCTGCCGGCAGAAAAGGCGCTGGGCATCGGGGATTTTGCCGTCAACATCGCACCGGCGTGCTCAGGCTACGAAGGCATCGGTCTGATCGTCGCGTTCACGGCGGTTTATGTCTACCTCTACCGTCGTGAGGTGCGTTTTCCGCATGTCTTTCTGCTGTTCCCGATCGGCGCCGCCGCCATCTGGCTGTTGAACAGCACGCGCATCGCAGTGCTTGTAGCGATCGGGCATTACTGGTCGCCCGATATCGCCGTCGGCGGTTTTCATTCTCAGGCGGGCTGGCTGACATTCATTACCACATCGCTGCTTATCCTCTGGCTGGTCGGCAGCCGATCGTTTTTTCGGAATTCCCGGGACACGCTGGCCGCGCAGCCGATCAGCGCTGCTGTGGCAACACTCGTCCCATTCGTGACGCTGCTCAGCATCACACTGCTGAGCTCCGCATTCATTTCATCGTTCGACTGGCTATATCCGCTACGGGTAATCGCCACAGGCGTCGCACTCGCCCTGGTTTGGCCTCACCTGCCCGCGCTGCCACGCCGGATCGGCCGGGAAGCGATTGCAGCGGGCGTTGTCGTAGCCGTGCTGTGGGCAATCATGCTCGGTACCGACGACACATACAATCAGGCGTTTGTCAGCGACCTGCGCTCTGCACCGCCGCTGTGGGCGGGCCTGTGGCTCGTAATACGCTTCGTTGGCGCGTCAGTCACGGTTCCGATCGTCGAAGAGCTCGCCTTTCGGGGCTATCTGCTGTGCCGCCTCGCCCGTATGGAAGTGACAACGGTCGGACGCATCGGCGCGCCCATTGCGGCAGTGCTGATTTCATCGCTCGCATTCGGGGCTCTGCACGGCGCGTGGGTCGCCGGGACGATGGCCGGATTAGTCTATGCGCTGGTCCGCCTGCGCAGCGGCTCGCTGACGGATGCGATCGCAGCACACTCGCTCACGAACGGACTGCTGTTCCTCTACGCCTCGATGAGCGGCAACTGGATCGTGATCTAGTCGGCGTTTCCGTCGGAATCGCGCAAACCTGCGCGCTGCTTCCTTGACGCTCCGCATCCCGCTGCCGAGACTGCAGACGCTATGAGCATCCGTGACCGAGTGCTGTATCACTGGCCGACCGTGGTGATTCTTGCCGTCGGTGTCGTCGTCGCGACATTCTTCCTGCTCGGGTTCGGACGGACCATACCCACAGTCCACATGACCGTTTTCGTCTATCGTGACGTGAATCGAAACGGTATCTACGATCTCGCAGACCACCAATATGCGGGGCAGGCAGTGACTCTGATTCGGCCTGACGGCGACACCGTCGAGAAGGTTTCGAATCTCAGTGGATTTACGAATTTCGACATGGGCCACAGCCGCTGGTACGGGGACCTGAACGCGCCAGGCGAATATACGGTTCGAGTCGAACCACCGCCGGGCTGGCAGGTAACATCCGGCAACGCCAGCCAGACGATCACAGTCAGTGAACGCGAAGCATCCGCGACCGGACTCGTTGCGAACACGACGTACGACGCAGTCGGCGTGGCACCGGATCTGCGCATCTCCGGCGCGCTTGGTGAAGCCGGCTCGGACGCCGCAGGTGTGAGGCTTCGCGCGCAATCGCCGCACGGAACGATCGAATCAGTCGAGATTGCCGAGGACGGGACATTTTCCTTTCCGGTTTCACGCGGCGACTGGCGGCTCGAGCTGAGCTCGCACGGGAAGGCGATGGTGACGCGGGACGTGACAGTACAGGACTACCCGGTCGTTCTTTCGCGCCTTTCTGCCACCGCTATACCTCACGGTCCGCACGGACCACAACGGATAACCGTCAATTTCGACGATGTCACCCCGTCGGACACGTTACAGGAGATTCCCAACGGCTATGCCGGTGTGAACTGGCGTAACTGGGTGTCTACTCACGAGAAGTTATACGGAGGCGACGGTTTCGTGAACGCGGCTGTGTCGTCCGAATACGTCGCCTATACGAGCGCGGGACATCCGGCCACGATCTCATCGGCTTCGACCTTCGATTTCGTTGGCGCATACGTGACAGCTCTGTGGCCGGGAACTGCCGAGTACGACGCCATCATTCGGGCATGGCGCGGAGATGAGCTGGTCTACGAAGATCGATTTCGGCCAAAGGCGGCTGGTCCGGAATTTTTCGCTGCGGATTACCGCGGCATTTCAAAGCTGGAGTTCTCCTCCGACGGTTACTGGCAAGTGGCAGTAGACGATATCGTGATCAGTACGGATTGATCATCGCCCCTTTCGTCCATGAGTGTCGACCAGCCCGGGACACGTCAACTTCAGCGTCTGAGCGGCCGCAGCGGGCAGTTCGACGATCCGGACATCGTGCCCTGATCCGATCACTTCGGTCAGGATGTCCTTGCTGATCGCAACCCAGCCACCCGACGCCCCGTAACTCACGACGAAATGTCCCTCTGTTCGATCGTGCAGGAGTTGCGCCTGGTCAGACCTCATCCCCCTTCGCGCGGCCACGATGTGCGCATCGGACGACCGGACATGTCGAACCGGAAGATCCCGTATCGGCGAAATCTCCGAATCAGACTGCAGCCGTTCCGCCGGACCGATCAGCATACGACCTGCACGCGGCGTTTCGTTTACTTCGTCACCGCAGACACGGCGATTCAGCTCGTACTCGATACGCTCGAAAATTTCGCGGGCATATTGTCCCGGATAGCGAAGGAGCCGTTGCACGTCGCGTCTGATGTGCGGCAATTTGCGCCAGCCGTTTACCCACGCGACCTTGTGTGAATCCCCGTCGGTGAACACATCCTCCAGAGTGAAGGCGGTCATGGCATCGCCGCTCAAGGTCTTCAGCGCCATATTCTCAATTAGATTCGATGGCGTCCCGAAAGTGGCGCCAAACGGAGAATAGGCGCCGTCAGCTGGTCTGAAATGCGAGCAATCGTCATGTAGCGACTTCACCAGACGGCTGAGCAATGCTTCGTAATCCTGAAACTGCTCAATGTGCCGGCGGCCCAGGGGCGTATAGTCGACCCGGCCGCGAGGATCCGTTGCGACAAAAACATGCTCGATCATGCTGTAGGCGCATAACAGCTCGAGGCGATTGACGAACAGTTCAGGATCCGGCGAAATCCCCTGCAGGATGGCGCCTGCCAGTTCGAGCCGGGTTAGGC
>JASFSB010000348.1:0-3628 GCA_050114615.1 Gammaproteobacteria bacterium | reverse complement strand
GTATAGGTTACGGGATCGTCGATCGTGATCCGGTACTCGATCATCTCGGGGTCGACCCTACGAATTCGCTCCGTTGTCCGCATGGTCGTGCTGTGCGGTGCGCCGGAGGCGACGCTGGTCTTGTCGTTGAACCCGGTGGTCTCGACGACGAGCGTGTCGCCTTCCCAGCGGCCGCGAGAGTTGCCGTTGTACTGCACGACACCGTCGAGATGCGGCCGGTCGTCGAGCCGAATCACGCGCGTCTCGTGAATCATCTCGTAGGTAATTGCGACCGTGTCGGGGCTCTGATTGATCTGAAGCGCGTTGCCGTAAAGCACAGCACCCATGCCGGCCGCCAGACCGCGCGCGATGCAACGATCGTAGAGCGTAAAGTCCTCGTACGTGTCGAATGGACCCGGGCCAAAAGTGCCCTGGCCTGCAACCGCTGCGGCGCGCGCGCGGCCCGCGGACGTCAGTGCGGGCGTCCTGCCGTTCGGCGGATCGACCACGAGCGACGAGAAACCGAAGCTGCGCGATCCCCAAGAATTACGATGAAACGCCTCGACATTTTCGGCATGCTCGCTACCCGCTTGCTGACGCCTGGCTCGCTCGATGAACTGCGCCTCGTCCAGATATTCCCGCGTCCCGAGCTCGGGCGAGCGATCGAACGGAATGGCACGCATGTCATCGGTGGACCACGTGCCTTCGAGACTCGGATGCCCCCATGACGTCCGCGGCGGCTGCCAGTCGGGGTCATTGTAGGCAGCGACCTTCTGCTCGGCCGGAACGCGCCGCTCCTCGTCCAGCACGAGATCGTCCGGCACCGGCGGATTCAGCGCCTCGATCTCAACGGAGACCGGCGGTTCGGACCCGCCGCCCTCCGCCTGGGCCATCGCATAAACGGGCGCAACAGCAATAAGCAGCGCGGACGCAGCCCGAATAGAAATCATCCCGATCGACATAGCAGGTCTCCGCGTGCATTCCTCTATGCAACCGCGCTGTCACGTCGGTGCAGCGCTGACAACTCTGCATGGTAACAACAGCCGCGCCCGGGTGCGCCCGTGCGAGCTCATCACGCGCCGGTTCGCGGGAGCTTCGCGTCGAAAGCGATCGAGCGCCGCGAACGTCGCCGCTATGCCGCGCTCGCGCTGGCGAACAGATCGAAGTCGAAACGTGTACCGCGCTGCTCCCGGCTCTCCACCCGGATTTCACTGCCATGCAATTCCAGTATGCGCTTGGCAATTGCAAGGCCGAGCCCGGTGGATCGGCTCGCGTCCTCGTCGTCTCCGGTCGACTTGTAGAAACGATCGAAGATGTACGGCAGCGCATCGCACGAGATGCCCCTGCCCGTATCGGCAACCGAGACGCCGACCCGAGCCGCGGCGGGCCGCGCGGATATCGTTACCCGTCCACCCGGCGGTGTGTGCTTCAGCGCATTTCCGACCAGGTTTTCCAGAACTCGCTGGATCAGACTCAGATCGGCATGAACGATCACGGCCTCCTCCGGCGGCTCGACCTTGAGCTCTACCCGAGCCTCCTTCGCCTGCAGCTCGAACTCCTGCACGACATCGTAGATCAGGTCGATCAGCGGAAACTCCTCGAAGTTCGGCGCCATCCGGCCGGAATCCAGCACGGCCAGCTCGAACAGATCCTGAATCAGCCGGCTCAGGTGAATGGCATGCTTGCGTGCGATCTCGAGATACTGCGACCGGGTTCTGGCATCGAGGACGTCGTCTTTGATGAGCAGCGTCTCGATGTAACCCTGCATCGAGGCCAGCGGTGTACGCAAATCGTGGGAGATGTTCGTAAACAGCTCTCGACGAACCTTGTCGTTCTCCTGTAACGACTGCAGCTGCTGCTCGATGGTTTGCTGCATCAGATGGCATGCATTGCGTAATCGATCGATCTCATCGCCCGGCTCCGCGACCTCCGCTATGGTCGAGCTCGAATCGAAGCCGCTCGCGGTCAATCGACCGACATCGGAAGTGAGGCTGCGGAGCCGGCGGGTCAGAAACGCGAACAAGAGAGCCCCGGCAAAGAAAGCCGCCGTAACGAGCAGCAGCATGCTTGCTGCTACAACCCGCTGCCGATCACTGCGCAGCACCTGCGCTGCGATCGTATCGTACTGAGTGCCGCCGAGAACGACGTAGAGATAACCGGCCAACTCGTCTCCTGTCGCCGCATCCTGCACCGGAAACGCCGTAAAAACCTTCATTGCCTCGGCATCACGAGGGCTGACGCCCTTGATGGGCAGGGAGCGATTTCCGGCCAGCAATTCCTCGATCGGCTCGATTGCGACGCGGTCGAGAACAACCTCATCCGCCGGAAGCGCATGACCCAGGATCTCGCCGTCCGGGCCAATCAGAAAGATCTCCGACGCCGGGTTGATATTCATCGCCTGCATTGCGAGCGAGCTCAGGGCCTCGCGATCGACGATGCCGTTGGTGATGAGTGATTTGGATTCAGCCAGGTACTTCGCCAGCGGTGCGTTGAGGCGTTGGGTCAACTCTTCGTACGACACGCGGATGCTGTACCGATCGATGATGTAAAACGCTGCCCCCAGCGTGAGCACGATGGCCAGCATGGCAACCGAAAGCTTGTAATGCAGCTGCTTCACGCCGTCAGCCTATGGAAGCACTTTTCGTTCAGCTTGTAGCCGACGCCGCGCACGGTGACGACGAGTTCCGGATGCCTCGGGTCGATCTCGATCTTGGCGCGCAGGCGATTGATATGAGAATTGACCGTGTGCTCGTAACCGTCATGGCCGTAACCCCAGATGCAGTCGAGCAGCTCCGTGCGGCGAAACACGCGGCCGGGATTCCTCGCAAAGTGAAGCAAGAGGTCGAATTCGCGCGCCGTAAGCTCGACCCGCTCGCCCCGCACGTCGACGCAGCGCCGGCCGGGGTCGATGAAGATGCAGCCGATCTCTACCGTTTCCGGCTCCTCGGGCGGCGCATGCTGGCGCAGCTCCGACCGGCGCAGGATCGCTTTGACCCGCGCGACGAGCTCGAGGATGCTGAACGGTTTGGTGACGTAGTCGTCGGCGCCGACCTCGAGGCCGACGACACGATCGAGCTCGGACGACTTGGATGTCACCATCATGACCGGTGTGGCATGCGACTCCTGGCGAATGCGCCGACAAATCTCGAGACCGTCGAAACCCGGCAAACGCAGATCCAGGATGATCAGATCCCAGGCCGCGGACGCCGATCTCATTAACCCGGTGTTCCCGTCGCGCGCCAGGCTGACGTCGAACCCGAGATCTTCGAGATGTAGGCGAATCAGATCGGCGATGTCCCGTTCGTCTTCGATGACGAGGATTTTCTTCGGCACGTTTGCTCTGACTGGATTGGCGTTGACTGAAAGGTGACCTGCCTCGGGCGGCATTTGTCACACGCGAGACGCGTCATCCCGGGGCCACCGATCCCTGCCGGTCCCGGCAATGACGCCGTCGCAGCCCCTCTCGAGGCCCGGCTTCGATTGACGCAATCAGTCGAGGCTGCGACCCGGACCGAGCAGCGGGCACAGGAAGTACATGTCGCCTGCGTCCATCTCGCCATCACCATTGACATCGACCCACCAGCGCCCGCCGTAATAGCCGACGTCGCCGGGACCGAACTCCGTGGAAATGTCCATGCCGTCCATGAAA
>JASFSB010000347.1:0-3647 GCA_050114615.1 Gammaproteobacteria bacterium | reverse complement strand
GTATCGAGTCGCAACGAAAACGGGCGCCACCAGGCGCCCGTGCGATTCGCGCCGTTGAATGCCTTCAGTCGATTGCGAAACAGTAGAACAGACCTGCACCGCCCGTGGGCCGAAGCTGCTCCATACCGCAGCCCTGCGAAGGATGAATGGCATTCCATGAATTCACGCCGGGATTGCGGCCAAGGCGATCAGCATGGCCAAGCATCGCCTGCGCATCCGCCGAACCATCGGTCCAGTCATTGCAGGTCAACTCGTGCGCCGTACCGTCTTCGTTCGTCCCGGTCAGGATGTCGTGCTCGAGCGGCTGCGCAACCGGCGCCGGCGGGTCACCGGCAAGATAGTTCGGCAAACCGCCGGATTCGGTCAGCGCCGTCTCTGCGTTGAGATTGTTGTCGCCGTGCAGCTCCGCGACGTTTGCAGCGATCATGACACCGGCCGCGTTATACCATGGACCGGCGCCGATACGATCGCGGGCATCTTCGCTGCTCGTGCTCAGATACGCGTGCCAGGTCCGGCCGCCGGCGCCTGCCGATTCGGCGAGCGTCTGGCAATAGGCATCGGCACCGGCCAGCCCGCCGAGGTTACCGCCGGAGCCGGGGTTTACGCTCGTGACGAAAAAACTCATCTCATTTTCGGGCGCCTCGTCTGCGCAGCCTGCAACCAGCAGGATCGCAACCAGAACGGCACCGACTTCATGGGTTCGACTCATCGACAATCTCCTTTGATATAAGAAAGTTACGTCGATAATTTATGGTTTATTCTTAGATTATCGCACGCCTTAGAGGCACTGGATCCGCCGCCGAATGTATCACAGCATCCCGACGACGATCGTGGCAATGCACGATTCAGGGCGATCGCGGCGGCGCCCTCAGGAAGGCTTGACCGCAAGCACGTCGGCTTTTGCCAGACGCAGAATCTGTTCAGCCGTGTTGCCGATGACACGCCCGGCGAGTCGCTTGCGTCCCACGCAACCAAGTACGACCAGCCCGGCATGGCTCTTTGCGGCAGCATTGACGAGCGCTTTTTCCGGCGCGCCCGTCACCAATCGTTGCGCATCGACGGTGATGTCGTGCTTCTCGAGAGAACGGCAAAATTCATCGAGACGCGCGCGCGCCTGGCGACGCAGCTGTTTCTCGTCCACGATGTCGAGGTCACGCAGGACGCGTGAGACCGGCAGCGCATAGCTGACGATCAGCTGGCAATTCATCAACTGCGCGAAAGCATGCGCTTCGGTGACAACTTTCAGATTTAGCGCTCGCTTGCTGCGCGCCCGCGTGCCCAGGTCCACCGCCGCCAGGACATTGTCGCTTTTCTTCCAGCGTTTCTCGGCAACGAGAAGAACCGAACAACGACAGCCACGCAGGAGCTGCCAGTCCGTCGGGGTGTAGGTCATCGTTTCGCTGCGGTGTACCCGCTTGACCACGAGGTCGAAGCTTCCTTTCGCGACTGCGCTTATCACCCAGTCCGCAACCCGCTTTTCCCAGTGAACCTCCACCGAATGTTTTGGCAGCGTCCCTTTGCCTTTGGTCCCCCTCAGCTTTTCCAGGATCCCTTTGCGATGCTCGGCCAGCAGCTTGTCCCGGACCTTCCCCTGGAGGCCGTCGTCGGCGGCATCGGCCAGGTTTGCAATGTGCTCGTACACGAAGCCGACGATCAGTAACTCGGCCTGCGTCGTGCGCGCGAGTGCAACTGCCCGATCGACAACACTCTGATTGCTCCCCAGCGGATCCGCAACTACCAGAATTTTTTCAATCAAAACTAAACCTCTGACTCCAAAGTCGTGTCGTGCGCGGCTCAATCGTCGATCGAAGCGCCACTCTCGGGGGATCCTACCCTGAACAATCGTGGATTCTGATCGATGAATTTCTGTATCCAGTGATCGATAAAAGATCGCCGGTTATCGGCCATGTGCCACCAGCCCAGCAACGCGATAGCCGATGCCCCGAGTGTATCCACAATCAGGTCCCACATGGTATCGGTCAGTCCGGACAGATCACCCAGCATAGGCTTTTGCATCTGAGTCCCGAGCGTTTGATCCATCGTGTACTCGAATACTTCCCACAAAACACCGACCGTGACGGCAAACAGAAATGCAAAAAAAGCCACGAAGCTTGCCCGCATGTGTACAGCAACGGATTTGCTCTCGTTCAAAACGTATACGAGGAGGAAGCCGACGATGCCGAGCAGCAGCCCTGAGGCGGTATGCAGCGCAATGTCCCACCACCAGAACCGGATGTAGTAGCTGCGCACTTCCCCGAGGAACAGCGCAGCGAATACGAACACCAGGGCCATCAGCTGGAATTCATAGGGAATCCGCACGAAGAAACGATCGCGTGCCAGTGTCGACCACAGCAGCACGCTGCTGATAGTCATGATCAGCAGGGCATTGAGGAACTGCGCCTCGATGAGCATATAGACGAGGTCGACCGACATGATCGCGACGATAGCGACCACGACCCAGCGATGAGCACGTTCTGCCGGATCGGATCGTTTTTGCCGCGACGTCGACTCTTCAGGCATTACGCTCGTTCCCCTGCAGCGGCGCCTGCGAAACCGTCTTCGGTCCGCTCGAAGCCATCCCAATACGCATAGTGTATAAAGTTTGTCGATATTTCAGCCCTTGTGTGGGCCGTACCGAGTCAAAGGGGACAGCAGATGAGCGCAGGCAACGACGAAGCTGACACGCGGGCAAACGCGGACGCCTCAGCCGAACAGCTCGAAACCGGGCCTGCCCCTGATACACACTCACGTTCAGGCGTTTCGCGCAGACAAGTGCTGATGATGGGCACGTCGGGCGCGGCGGCGATCGCATCGAGCGCCGCGGCCCAGCAGCGCGGCGGTCCGGGCGTCAATACCGGCAGCGTCGCCGGCATGCCGTTTCGCGCTTACGTTCGATACGGGACCGAAGGGGCCGTTCAGGACCTGCGGCTGCGTGACATCAAGCCGACGCAGGTGCTCGTACGCACGCGCGGATCCTGCGGTTGTTACACCGTGACGACGAGTGTGCTGGGCAACTTCCCGCAGGATACGCCGAGCATTCCGAATCACTCGGGGATGGGGATTGTCGAGGCGATCGGATCGCAGGTACGCAGGGTACAGGTGGGCGATCGCGTGCTCGTTTCCGGCACGCCGTGGTGCGGTCAGTGTCGTCAGTGCCTCAGCGGTACGCCGGAGTGGTGTAACTACCTCGCCCCGGGCGGCGTGCCCAATGACCCGATCGCGGATCTGGCAGACGGTACCGGTGTCATCGAAGCTGCAGTCATCGGGGGTCTGAGCGAAATCATCGTCGCCTACGAAGAATATTGCGTGCCGATCTTCTCCGATTTGCCGGATGAGCAGATCGCAATGCTTGGAGACACGGGCGCCGTGGGGATCGCGGCAACGAGCGTTTACGATCCGGTACAGATCGGCCAGAACGTCGTGATCTTCGGCGCCGGTCCGATCGGCCTGGCTGCCGTTCAGGGGGCCAAAGCGCAGGCGGCCGGCCGAATCATCGTGGTCGAACCGGCTCGCTATCGACGAGAGCTCGCGCTGCGTTTCGGCGCAACGAACGTGCTCGATCCGAACGAGGACACCGCCACGCTCGTCGAACGAATTCGAGCGCTGTGCGCAGCGCGGACCGACCGGCTCGATGCCGGCGGGCAGGT
>JASFSB010000346.1:0-3647 GCA_050114615.1 Gammaproteobacteria bacterium | reverse complement strand
GGACGCCTATCTGCCGGCGATGCCGGCGATGGCCGAGACTTTCGGCGTACCGATCGTCGCGCTGAACAACACCATCAGTGTGTACCTCGTCGGTTACGGAATCAGTCAGTTCCTCGGTGGCACGTTTTCCGATCAGATCGGCCGTAAACGAATCGGCCTGATCGGCCTGTCGGTTTTCATCGTTGCCTCGGTCCTGCTGGCATTCGCGAAGTCGATCGAACAGGCTCAGTGGCTGCGCTTCCTGCAGGCATTAGGCGGCGGCTTCTCCACGGTCATCTGCATGGCGATCGTGCGCGACGTCTATCCAATCGCTGAGCTCGGCAAACGTATGGCCATGATGACGCTGATCATGCTCGCGTCCCCCGTCATCGCCCCGACGATCGGTGCGCTACTGCTGAATTTCGGCTGGCCGTCGATATTTCTCTTCAAGGCCAGCTACGCGACCGTGCTGCTGCTGGTTTACTGGCTTCGAGTACCTGAAACGCGGCCCGGCGAATGGCGGAACCTGTCACTGATCACGACGCTGCGCCAATGCGCGGAGGTCGTCACGCGCAAGGTGAACGGTCAGCGGCTGCCGATGCGCTTCGCGATTTCGATGGCGCTGGCCGCCGGCGTTTTCATGACTTTCCTGACGAATTCCTCTTTTGCGTATATGGAGTATTTCGGCGCTTCATCGACGGCGTTTCCGCTGTATTTCAGCATGAGCATCGTCGGCCTGATCGCAACCAATGTTTACAGTATGCGGCGGCTGACGCCGCAGAAGGCGCCGAAGCTGTTTCGCTACGGCCTGATCGTCCAGGCAATCGCAGTCATTGCGCTGGTCGCGATGGTCCTGCCGGGCCCGTCGAGCATCTGGAGTGTCGTCATACCGGTCATGGTGCTCGTCGCCTGCTTCGGCCTGACCGGGCCGGCCGGATCGTCGCAGTACATGGCGTGTTTCGACAAACTCGCCGGCAGCGCGTCATCGTTCTACACGACGCTG
Organism: Gammaproteobacteria bacterium; assembly: GCA_050114615.1. Lineage (GTDB taxonomy): Bacteria > Pseudomonadota > Gammaproteobacteria > Steroidobacterales > Rariloculaceae > JAHEEO01. The sequence continues at coordinate 2,665 of JASFSB010000346.1, read as the reverse complement.
ATGTTCGCGATGGGCGCGAGTCTCGGCGGGCTCTCCGGATATTTCTTCGACGGCACGCTGAAACCGATGGTACTGACGATGCTGGGCGCCTCGCTCTCGGCCATGCTGCTCGGCGCGACAATCCGCGCTCGCGAACCGTAGCGATCCGTTAGCTGACGGCGCAGTCACCGACGTAGATTTCGGGCCGTGACGTGAACCCGGGCAGTACGACACTCGAGTACTCCACCCGATTCTGCACCGCCTTCATGCGACCGTCAGTCGTCTCCTGGGCCATCACGCTCGTGATGAACAGCGGTCCTGCCCCGAACATCTGCATTAGATGCAGATAGCCGGTCGAGTAACGCACGACGATGTAGGATGCGCCGCCGAATCGACCCTCCACCTCGGCAGTGCCTTCCTCGATATCGATATCGAAGAACACGACTTCGGTATCCGATTCGCTCAGCTCGATTTTCGAGACGTCCCCTTCCCAGTCGGCACGCCCCAGTACGGAGAACCGGCACTCCAGCCGCGTTGCCTCGGCAAGGCGGCCCTGCAACGGATTCAGCTGCGCCTGCGCGCCCAGGGGAAGTAGAAAAAGTACCCCGATGAATAGCCGAATCTTGAACCCTGTCCTGTCTGACTGCCACTCCATTGCACGCTCTCCCAAATCGAAGTTTGACGCATTCTCACTGACACTATGATAATCGAAGGATAGCCTCAGGAGATCTCAATTGCGCACCTGGCTGATTTTTACTGCGATCGTCACTGCACCACTACTCGTCGCGAGCGCGCAGACGCTGCGCAACGACCCGGTCGAGGTGCTGCTGGCGGAACTGTTTCCGGAGGCGACGAGCTTCTCCGACAAGGAAGGCGATCCGCCGCATTTCAAGGCGTACACCGGCGATGCATCCGGATCCGGCCCGGAAATTATCGGTTACGCGTACTGGACCACTGAGCTCGATCCGCTCGAGCGCGGTTATGACGGACCGATCAAGATGTTCGTCGGCATGGAACCCGACGGACGACTGCGCGGCGTGATCCTGACGGAGCATCGCGAACCTTACGGTGACTTCTCCGTCGAGCCGCCCGCCTTTACGGCGCAGTTCGCCGAGAAGGATATTCGCGATCGTTTCCGCGTCGGCGAGGACATCGACGCGGTCTCGCGCGCGACGATTACGGTGCGCAGTGCCAGTCGCGCCGTACGTAACAGCTCGCGCCGTATCGCACGCGCCTATCTCGCGCCACCGTCGAACTGATGCATTGGCGCGACAGGCTCAGATCTCTGCCGACCCGGGCCAGGCTGCTGCTTAAAGGCGCAGCAGCAGCGATCGTCACTGGCGCTTTGGGAATCTTTGCCGGAACCGCACCAGCGCAGGAGGACGCGGGCGAGGACTTCTGGGATTTCGAAGACGAAGAACTCGCCGATCCAACGTTACTCGAGCTTGCATCGGATCAGGCGCTGGACATTGGTCTGTTTGCGGCGTTCGCGACACTCGCGATGATCAGCTTCTTTAGGAAAAGCACGCCGCTCAAATATCTCACGCTCATCGTATCGGTCGGCTACATGGGGCTCGTCAAGAGTCAGCTCCTGTCGATCGTCAACATCTTCAGCGTCGTCACGGCCAATCTCCCGATTTTCTCCTACAGCATGGCGTTCTATGCGTTTGCCACGTTCACGGTCGTTACGACGGTCCTGTGGGGACGCGTTTATTGCGGCCGCATTTGTGCATTCGGGGCTTTGACTCAGCTCATCGATGCTGTTGTGCCTCGTCGGTTTCAGTTCGAGGTGCCGGAATGGCTGGAACGTCGCGCCAGCTTCATCAAGTATTTCATTTTGTTCGGCGCGGTCGCTTATTACCTGCTCACGCGCGAAATCAGCTTCTATCGCTACATAGAACCATTTTGGATCTTCACGTTCGAAGCGTCCACCGCGCTCTGGGTAGGTGTCGCGGTGCTGCTGATCGCGAGCATCTTCGTGCGTAATCTGTACTGCCGATTCCTGTGCCCGTTTGGCGCAGCGCTCGGCATAATGTCAAAACTGACGGTGTTCAAAATCAAGCGCTGGTCCGAGTGCAGCACCTGCGCCCTGTGCGAAAAGAAATGTGAATGGGGTGCGATTCAGCAGCGCAAAATCGTGATGACCGAATGCGTGCGCTGCGATGATTGCGAAATCCTGTACGCCAGCAAGTCGCGGTGCCCTCACTGGCTGCTTGCGGCCAAGCGCGCCCGGCTCTCCGGTGAACGCAACGCAGCGGCGTCGACAGCGAAGACTTAGCGTCGCAGGTCACCCTCGGGCGTAATGTATTCGAATGCGAGCTCTTTGCATTCGTCAATCACAAACTCGGCATCCGCCGGAAGCACCTGGTCACTACCGGCGTATGAGTCGCCGAAATAAAGCGGATCCTCGGCGACGAACTCGCGCTTAAGCAGCATGTTATCGACATCGAGCGTAAAGCGCTCCACGACATGAAGCTGACCGCTGTGCGGCACGTCTCGCGCGAGGCTGCCGGGCGCAAAGCCCACCGTATCGACGACGAGCGTATCGCCGTCCCACCTGCCGATCGAGTGTCCCGCGCGGCTCGGCTCGATGTCGCCAGGGTGCGCGGACAGATTCATATGAATCGTGCGCCTCAGTCCGCGCCCGTATTCGAGCACGATCGTCTCAGCGGTCTGCGTGATTCGA
>JASFSB010000345.1:0-3658 GCA_050114615.1 Gammaproteobacteria bacterium | reverse complement strand
GACGGACTGAACCAATCGTTGCTTTCGCGTCTGCTGTCGTTGCTCGGTCTGGCATAGCGGGGAAAGCCTGACGCAATTCATGTGGCTGCCTGATCCTGTATACGAAGCCTTACCGTATGCGCTGCTGATCGCAGGCTCAGCGTGTGCTGCTGCGGGGTATGTCATTGGTGGCGGATGGCTGCAGTCGGCGCTCCTGATTGCCGGCGCCCTCGTCGCTGTTGCCGGACTCGTGCTGCTGCTGAAGCGTCGCGACTATCGGCTGAGTCGCAGCCGAATCAAATACGATCGACTGAATTGAGCGATCGCAGGCGCTGCCTGGCTGCTATTCGAATACGCGCGTCTTGACGCCTTCGTATTCTTCTATCCCAACCTGCTCTTCGTCTGCAGATTCTTCGGTGCGGGGCGCATCGCTGTCATCGGCAGCGACTTCATCCTCCGGCGGCTCGTCGGCCGCTTCGTGCCCGCCGGGTTGCTCGTCCGCCGGATCTTCGGCGTCCGCCGCGTCACGCTCGGCCTCGTCGTCACCGCCCGGGGTATATGTCTCTGCGTGAGCGATATCCGCATCGTCGTTCTGCGGGCTCGTATGCTCGCCGTCATCGGCCCGAAAGTCCCGATAAACGAGCTTGTGTTCGCCGAGTTGAATGACGTCGCCGTCCTCCATGATCCGATATTGGAGGCGCTTGCCCTCGATGAGCATGCCGTTGGTGCTGTTCAGATCCTCGACCGTCGTCTTCTCGTTGTCGGTATTGATCTGAATATGGTGTCTCGAGACGAAGCGACTGCGTATCTGAAGGTCGTTGTCGCCTGTGCGACCGACGACCGCACGGCCCATCGGCAGATCGAATTCGGTAATGTGCTGGTCTTTGAACAGGACGTCGAAGCGCGCCGGAGCCAGCGGTCCGATCGTGCGCGAATGTTCCGCGGGCTCATCGTTCACGTCTGCCGGCGAAGTGAACTCCTCGATGTCAGGCTCGGAATGCGCTTCGCGCTCCGCGCTTAGATCGGGTCGAGGCAGCAGCTCACTGAGTGTCGGCGCCTTCGTGTCAACGAGGCGAAGCTTGCGCTCGGACGGACGCGAAGCCGCGTGGGAAGCTGAGAATTTTCCGCGGTTCTCGAAGCGTTTCTCGTATTCGACCCACTGCAGTTCGTTGACCGCTTCGTTGATCAGCCCCACGTCGATCGTGTCTTTGCCCTCCGAGAACCCGCAGAGCATGGCCGTGTCGCAGAGCACATTCGTCAGGCGTGGTACGCCACCGGCATAGCGAAACACCAGGTCGATGGAGTCTTTGTCGAAGATCCTGCGCCCGTTTGCACCGGCAATATCGAGGCGATGCTGAATATACTGCCCCGTCTCACGCTTGCTGAGCGTCGTCAGATGGAAACGCAGCCGCACGCGCTGGCGCAGCTGCTCGAGGCGCAACGAGTCGAGTTTGTCAGACAGCTCCGGCTGACCGGCGAGAATGATGCGCAGCGGCTTTTCCTTCTGAGACTCGATCCCGGACAGAAGTCGAATCTCTTCGAGAACTTTGTGTGAGAGGTTTTGCGCCTCGTCGACGATCAGCAGCAAAGTCTTACCCTGAGCATACTGATCGATCATGAAATCCTTGAGCGTCGCGAGCAATTCGACCTTGCGGTCATGAAACTCGCGAAAGCCGAACTCGACCAGCACGGCCTGCAGAAACTCGATGGGCGACAGCTGCGTCTGGCTGACGTGTGCGAGGACCACGTCCTCCGGCAGATCGGCGAGAAAGCTCTCAATCAGCGTCGTCTTGCCTGCGCCGATTTCGCCAGTGATGACGACGAATCCATCGGCCAGCCAGATCGTCGACTCCATATACGCCTTGGCGCGAGCATGCTGCTTGCTCGCAAACAAGAATTCCGGATCAGGAGTCAGGCGAAAAGGCGGCTCTTTCAGCTTGAACAGTTCGCTATACATTAAGTTTAATTGTCTGCCGGCTCTTCCGAACGCAGATTAAGGCAAGTCGCGGGGCGATTCGATCTAACAGGTCACGAAATCAGGCTTTTGAGTGCCTCCAGCCGCTTGAGAAGCCGGTCGCGATTCCGGTCGAGCAGCGTGCAGTGGCCGAGTTTTCGCCCGGGGCGGGGAGCCTTTCCGTAATCATGCAGATGGGCGCCTGGGGCAGCCAGCAGCGTGGCGCGCTCGGGCATCGTTCCGATCAGGTTGAGCATCGCCGAATGCCCGCGCGGTGTCGTGTCACCCAGCGGTAACCCGGCGATCGCACGAATATGGTTTTCGAACTGACTCGTTTCGGCGCCTTCGATCGTCCAGTGTCCGGAGTTATGCACGCGCGGCGCTATTTCGTTTGCGATGAGACCCGCGGAGGTCACGAAGAACTCCACCGTCAGAACCCCCACATAGGCAGTGTGTTCCATCAGATCCGCGAGCCAGGTCTCAGCCTGACTTTGCAGGCGCTCGTCTTCGTACGGCGCAATCGTGCAGGACAAAATCCCGCCGTCGTGCGAATTCTCACACAACGGATAAAAGGCGGTTTCGCCGGAGGCGGCGCGCACGCCAATCAGTGACACTTCGCATTCGAATTCGACCAGCTCCTCGGCGATCGAAGCGACGCCGCCGAGCACGTCGAACGCGTATACCGCTTCCTGCGTCGTTTTCGCCAGCCGCTGGCCTTTCCCGTCGTAGCCCAGACGACGCGTCTTAATCAGGTACGGATGGTCCTCGGATGCGGCGAGTCCGGCTGCATCGGCGGCGGAGTCGAGGACGTGGTAGCGCGCAGTCGGGATGCTGCGGGATCGAAGCAGCTGCTTTTCCCTGAGCCTGTCCTGCGCAGCCGCGACGATGCCCGGCGGAGGGGCAACCTTACAATGCGCGGAAGCGGCCTCGAGCGCTTCGGTTGCGACATTTTCGATTTCCGGCGTCAGTACATCGACGGTCCTGGCCAGCTCGGTGATGGCGTCGAGATCGTCCAGCGCGGCGAGTCGCATGCCTCCGAGCGCTGCCGCCGGTGCCTGCGGCGAGCGATCGAGGAAACGGCACTCGATTCCCAGCGGGATCGCTGCCAGGCCGAGCATACGTCCGAGCTGGCCCGCGCCCAGGATTCCGATCTTCACGACAATGCTTTTCGTTAGTTGACGGTGCGCGGATCGGGTTGATCGAGCACGCGTTGTGTCTGGTCAGTTCGAAATGCGGCGAGCCGCTGCGCAAGCGACTCATCCTGCGCGGCGAGGATCGCTGCCGCCAGCAGCGCTGCATTGATTGCACCGGCCTTGCCGATCGCGAGCGTCGCGACCGGAACGCCCGCAGGCATCTGAACGATGGACAGCAGCGAATCGACACCATTGAGTGCGCTGGAGGTGACCGGGACCCCGAGAACCGGCAGCGGAGTCTTCGATGCAGTCATACCCGGCAGGTGTGCCGCGCCGCCGGCGCCGGCGATGATGATGCGCAGGCCGCGCGCGGCAGCGGTGTCTGCATACTCGAACAGCAGGTCGGGCGTGCGATGCGCCGATACGACCCTGACTTCGTAAGGGATTTCGAGTCGTTCGAGCGTAGAGGCGACGTGCTCCATCGTAGGCCAGTCCGACGCAGAGCCCATGATGATCCCAACCAATGGTTTCATCGCGGCATTGTACAGCAGTTAGAATCGAGTTCTCACCTGGCCTGAAACGGAACTGAATT
>JASFSB010000344.1:0-3678 GCA_050114615.1 Gammaproteobacteria bacterium | reverse complement strand
TGCGGTCCGCGGTCGATCGGGCGTCCCATTCGGCGACTGTGTCTGAGATCACTTCGCTGAGTGGGCCGCGGTAGTGCTCAACGACGTATACGAGCGCCTCTTTGAACCAGCCGTCGAGTTGTCGCTGGGCTGCGACGTCACCGCTCAATAGCTGTCCAACGTGACGGATTTCGCGCTCGATGCTCCCGCGAATATCCGAAGTCTCGTCCTGCAGCGCTTCATGCATGGATTCGCGCGTCTTGTCCCACAGTGCCTGCATGAATCGCTGCACCGCTTCGTGACGGAAGAATTCGTCCCGCAGAAAAGCGCACCGCAGCGCCATCGCTTCATCTTCAATCAGGCGTTCGCGCAGCGAGAGGAGTCTTTCATTGAACTCCACGCGCGCGGGATGGTTCTGATCATCGCCGATCTCGTTCAGAAGTCTCTCGAACTCCGAGACGAGCTGATCGTAGATCTCCTCGTCGACGAATTTCGGCATCCACCAGGGACTGCGCTCCTCGATGCGTGAGCGGATCGTAAGACGGTTGCGGTCGAGCTGCTGGCGGCCGAATTGCGTGAGCTGATCGATCAGTAGCTGTGCATTGTTGCCGGTGGCAAAGACATTGACGATCGCCGCGACGGCTTCGTTGACGGGAATCCGATGTGCGACACCTGCGAGCATCCGTTTTAGTCCACCGCGAAGCTCGCTGCTGTCGACACTGCGCAGCAACCAGTCAACGACGTTGCTGACATCACGACTTAGCCGTTTCGAGTTCGTTTCATGCTGCAGCCAGTCGCCCAGTCGGCGCGTCAGTGCCGCGCGCGCGAGGCGTTTCTCGACGGCCGTCCCGACGAGAAAATGCTCGCCGACAAACTGTGCCAGCGCGCGGCCGATTTCATTCTTGCGGGCCGGCACGATGGCGGTGTGTGGAACCGGAATGCCGAGGGGGTGGCGAAACAGCGCAGTGACGGCAAACCAGTCGGCGAGCCCGCCGATCAGGGCCGCTTCGGAGAATGCAACGAGGATGCCCAGCTGAGCCTGTTCCGCAACGAGCCATCGGCTCACGATGAAGATGATGGCCATTGCTGCAAGCAGACCACCTGCGACCCATTGTGCGCGGCGCAGCCGCGCCCGCAGTTCTTTGTCTGTGTCCGCCTGGGTCATTGCCAGGCTGCAGCAATCTCGGTCTGGATCGCTTCGGCGGCCAGCCGTGGATTCTGCGCACCGCGTATCGGCCTTCCGACGACGATATGACTCGCACCCTGCTCGAAAGCGGACCGCGGCGTCATGACGCGCGCCTGATCCTGGGTGCCGGCAGCGAAGGCCGGCCGGATACCGGGCGTGACGATCAATGCATCGTTGCCCAGACTCGCCCGCAATGCAGCGGCTTCGTGTCCCGAGGCAACGACGCCGTCCGCGCCGGCCGCCATGGCGAGGCGCGCACGCTGTGACACGAGCTGCGCCAGCGGCGTATCGATGCCGCACTCGGCCAGATCCTGCTGCGTCATGCTGGTCAGCACCGTTACGGCGATGACCCGGAGCTGTTCGCCGGAATGCTCTGCCGCTGCTTCGACAACACCGCGTTCGGCATGAACGGTCAGCAGAGTCGCACCGCAGTCGCGCAGCTGCCTGACGGCGGCCCCGACGGTCGCCGGAATGTCGTGGAATTTGAGATCGGCGAAAACGCGCTTGCCACGCTCGAGCAGCCAGCGCATCAGCACGAAGTAATCGCCGGACATGGCAAGCTCGAGCCCGATCTTGTAATGACTGATACTGTCGCCGAGTTCATTGACGAGCGCCTGCGCTGAGACGAGGTCCGGCACGTCCAGGGCAAGGATCAGTCGTTCGTGAAGATCGGCGGGCGGGCGCTTATCGGTGGGTTCGGACACCGGGGCATTTTAAGTCCTGACCGAGCGCTTTCGCTATTCCCGGCGGTCCTGGTCCTGCCGCACTTGCCGGCAGGCGCCCGCGGCAGTGGCCTGTAGCGCGTATCAGCGAAATCGTTCGCGTTGCCCGAGGGCAAAGCGATCGGTCATCCCGGCGATGTAATCGGCGACGATCCGCGCGGCCTGTGCTTCGTCCTGCCGCGCCGCTGCACGCGCACGCTCGGCATGCAGCGCCGGCAGTTTAGAAAAATCGGCCTTGTACGTGTCAAATAACAATTTGATCGTTTCGTGCGCCTGTTCCGTCATGCGAGTGACTCGCGGGTGTGCATACAGATGCCGGCGCAGAAAGGATTTGAGTTCGCGCTGACTGACAGTGTGCGCGTCGCTGAAGCGAATCAGCGGTTTCGATGCCTGTCGCACGTCATCTATCGATTGCGGCGCAGCTGCGGCGATCGTTTCCTGTGAGCTGTTCAACAGGTCAGTGACGAGGGTGTCGATCATTTCACGGACGACTTCGTGGCACAGCAGTCCCTCATCGAGCTTTCCATAGCGTTCCCGCACAATCCGAAGCTTGTCAGCGAAAAAAGGAATTTCCGCGAGCTGCCGGAGGGAAATGAGACCGGAGCGCAGGCCGTCGTCTACGTCGTGATTGTTGTACGCAATCTCGTCAGCAATATTGGCGAGCTGGGCCTCGAGCCCGGGTTGAGTGCGCTCGATGAAGCGCCTGCCGACGTCTCCGAGTCTGCGCGCATTCGCCAGTGAACAATGTTTGAGTAGTCCCTCACGCGTTTCGAAGCAAAGGTTCAGTCCTGTAAAACTCGCGTAGCGCTGCTCGAGCTCGTCTACTACGCGCAACGATTGCAGATTGTGTTCGAAACCGCCGAAGTCACGCATACAGTCGTTGAGTGCATCCTGCCCGGCATGTCCGAAAGGCGTATGCCCCAGGTCGTGCGCGAGCGAGATCGCCTCGACGAGATCCTCATTGAGTCGCAGTGCCCGGGCGACCGTGCGGGCGATTTGCGCGACTTCGAGCGAATGCGTCAGTCGCGTCCGGTACATGTCCCCTTCGTAGTTTACGAAAACCTGTGTTTTATAAAGGAGTCTGCGAAACGCCGTGGAATGAATGATCCGGTCACGATCACGCTGATATTCACTGCGGTACTTCGGCGGCGGTTCCACTATGGCGCGCCCACGGGTATCGAGTTCGCCCGCTGCGTAAATCGCAAGGTCGCGCGCGGGCGTCACGTCGCACAGTGGTCCGCGATGATTGCGCGCAGCTCCTCGGCCGGGGGCGCCGGGAAAATCGTGGCTGCACCGATTCGATCGAGAACGATGATCCGTAATCCGCCGCTGCCGGCCTTCTTGTCGAGTCGCATTGCCGCCAGCAGGTCATCGGGATCGATGTTCCGTGCACGCACCGGCAGATCTGCGCGCATCAGCAACTCGTCGATGCGTTCGCAATCAGAAATCGAAATCTTCCCGAGGTGCTGTGAGACACGCGCTGCCATGCTGGTGCCAATCGCGACGGCTTCGCCGTGCAGCCAGTGGCCATAGCCGCCGATCGCTTCGAGCGCGTGCCCGAAGGTATGACCGAGATTGAGCAGGGCGCGCCGGCCCTGTTCGCGTTCATCTTCGGCCACGATGCCGGCCTTGATCTCGCAGCAGCGCCGAATCGCCTTCGTCAGCGCTGCCTCATCGAGTCTCAGCAGGGCATCCATGCCGGATTCCAGCCATTCGAAGAATTCGGCATCGACGATGAGACCGTATTTGATGACTTCAGCGAGGCCGGCAGCCAGTTCTCTGCGTGGCAGT
>JASFSB010000343.1:0-3683 GCA_050114615.1 Gammaproteobacteria bacterium | reverse complement strand
GGCGCGACGACAAGGAAGCGACCCAGGGGTAGGGCTCCGGGACTACTTGCCGCGATACAGTATCAGCGAAAGATCATCGGGCTTCGATGGCGCGGCGCCATCCATGGACGACATCCGGTCACTCGCCAGTTTGACGAGATTGTCCGCACTTGCCGGCAACGCGCCGCAACGTGCCTCTTCCAGAATCTCTGACATATACAGATTGTCGAGCAGACCGTCGGATGCGAGTAACACCGTGTCGCGCCTGGCGAGCTCGATCGGATCGGCGGCTTCGACACGCATACTCGGCGCACCGATGACATTCAGGAGAATGTGCCGATATTCGTGATGCATGGCTTCGTCTTCGGTGATCAGGCCGGTTTCGATCGCGAATCCCGTTGGTGAATGCGGCGTGACCCGGCGTTTCACCTTGCCGCGCTGACCGACAACGGCGATCTCGGAATCCCCGACGTGATAGCTGCGCAGCCGCCCGTCGATGATTTCCGCCACGACGATCGTCGTACCCGCACCGATGCCCTGCTCGATCAGTCTCAGGTTCGCTGCCTCGATTGCCGCAAAAATCGCCTGCTGCAGATCCGAGTCCGCTTTCATCGCGACGGCGACTCGCAGGGATTCCAGGACGATGAGTGCGGCGTCACGACCGCCTGGCGAGCCACCGACGCCATCGGCGACGGCGAGTACGACACCGTGGTCGGCGACGGGCAGCACGGCAATCGCATCTTCGCTGTGGCGATGGTGCGGACTGCAGCGCAGGCGCACGGATACCCGACCAAATGGCAGGTCGATATCGGCGTCTTCGATGTCGTTCGAGAAAACTCTGCGGTCTGAAGAATTACTGTTCAATGCTACAAATCTTCCGGGCCGCCGCCCTTTGTGTTCAGATTGACACTCCGAGCGGCATTCCGCCATATTCGGAAATTATTATGTCCCAGCTTACGATCGGGCAGCTAGCGAACAAGACAGGCGTCTCGCGCGCCACCCTTCGCTACTACGAAGAACAGGCGCTCATCGAACCGGCAGGCCGAACCGAATCAGGCTACCGGCTATATGACGAAAGCGCCAGTAAACGGCTCTTGTTTATTCAACGTGCTCAGCGGCTGGGTTTCGCGCTGGCGGACATTCGCAACATGATCGGATCGGCGCAATCCATCCAGTCGATCGCCGAAAGGCGCTACATCGAGATCGAGCGCCAGTTAACGGAACTTCTCGTTCAGCGCCACGAAATGGCGGCCTTTCTGAACGACATCGAGACGCACGATGCGCAGGCGGATGAGGTTTACCAGCGGCTCGTCGACCGGGTATGCGCGCACGATCATGCCGATGAGGGGCCGGTGCTCGCGACTCTCGAGCGGCTGCTCACGCGCACCGGCTGCGCACTGACGGTGGACGCACGCAGCGAAATCATCGAGCCCCTGATGGGTCGCCACATGCATATCTGGCGCGACGGCGACGGCTACAAAATTCTGATTCCCGATGCCGATGATGCCGTGGCCGATGCACTCGAGGGCGTTGCGGCGCTCGAAGCCGAGTGCCACGCACATGCAACGCCGCAATTTGAGCGCACTGAAGAGGGCTGTGTGTTCATCGCGACCGGCGAGAACGCTTTCCTGTTTGCGCAGCTCTTTCTGGATATCGAAGCCATGCGCTCGGAAGGCTGATTGAATGGGCCACATCGCAGATTCAGCAAAAACCGCTTGACCTTCAAGCTGACCTCAGGGTTTAGAGTCGCCACCAGATCTTTCCGATCGGTTGTGCCGATCAGGGACTCGAATGCCTGGCGAAGTCATCAATCTGGCCATTTCCGGGATGGACTGCGCAAATTGCGCAAAGACCATCGAACGCGGCGTCGCGCAGCTCAGCGGCGTCGAGTCCGTGCACGTCAGTTTTGCGACGGAGTCGCTCGAGGCGCACGGTGACATATCCGTCGATGCGCTGAGCGAGAAAGTCAGACAACTCGGCTTCGGCGTCGTTGCCACTGATGCACATCAGCCGGGAGCCGGCGCTCTTTCTGCTGCAGGCGTGGGCTCCTTCATGCGCCATCTCTGGCGCGAATGGTCGACTCGCAGCGCGCTGATCGGTGCGACCGTGATTGCGCTGCTTGCCGCCGTCAATTTGTTTGCCGGGAGCACGCTTCGTGTTCCGCTGGACGTCACCCTCATCGCGACGGTTCTCGTCGTTGGTTTCCCGATCGCGACAAAAGGTGTACGCGCATTGCTTTATGCACAGCAGATCACAATCGATCTGCTCATGGCAATCGCAGCGCTGGGCGCATTGTTCATCGGAGCCTACGGCGAAGCGGCGGCCGTTATGATGCTGTTTGCGCTCGGTGAAGCGCTCGAAGGCTACAGTGCGGCGCGTTCCCGCGATGCGATCGGCAGTCTTATCCGGCTGCAGCCGGATACGGCGACGGTGATCGAACAGCACGACGGCCATACGCATCATCAACAGCGTGCGATCGACACGCTCACGCCTGGGCAGCAAATCATCGTCAAGGCAGGCGAGCGTGTACCGGCCGATGGCCGTATCGTCGACGGCGAATCGGCAATCGACGAGTCCGCCATTACCGGAGAACCGAATCTCGTTACGCGCGGCGTCGGCTCGGAAGTCTTCGCCGGTGCGATCAATGGCGACGGCACACTCGTCATCGAAGTAACGAGCAGACCAGGCGACTTCACGATTGCCCGCATCGCACGACTGGTCGAACAGGCGCAGGCATCGCGTTCGCCGGCCGAACGCTACGTTGACAGATTCGCGCAGTGGTACACGCCCGCGGTTGTCGTGCTGGCCGTACTCGTTGCCGCCGTGCCGCCGCTGCTGGCGGGTCAGCCATTTCTGAACCCCGAGGCCGGCGGCACAGGGTGGCTGTATCGCGGACTCGCGCTGCTGATCATCGCGTGCCCCTGCGCACTGGTATTGAGTATTCCGGTCACCGTCGTCAGCTCGATTGCGAAACTCGCCAAAGACGGTGTGCTGGTGAAAGGCGGTGCACAACTCAGCGAGCTTGCGCGCGTCAGGGTGTTTGCTTTCGACAAGACCGGAACGCTCACCCACGGCCGACCCGTCGTGTCCGGCCTGCGGGGCGTCGACTGCGCACATGACCCCGAACAACATGCAGGTTGTGAACCGTGCAATGAAGTCGTTGCCGTAGCTGCGGCAGTCGAGTCGGGCTCGAGTCATCCGCTGGCCAATGCCGTTTTGCACGAAGCCGGCGCACGCGTCGTGGACGCACGCTACGGACGAGCAACCCAGGTACAAAACCATGCCGGGCGCGGCGTCTCAGGATACGTTGGGGGCTCACGCGTCAGCGTTGGTAACGCAGGACTGGCCGAGCAAAGCACCGGCGTCGAGACACTGCTTGGCGCAACGAAACGCGACAACGCGTCACTGGTGATCGTTTCGCGCGATGACAAAGCGCTCGGACTCATTGAAGTTTCCGACGCGGTGCGCAGTGAGGTCACCGATTCACTCAGGGCGTTGAAATCGATCGATCCGGCGTTCCGCTTCGTGATGCTGACCGGTGATCGTCGCGAAGTCGCAGATGCGCTGGCCGAGGCGATCGGCTGCATCGATGAAGTGCGCAGCGAACTGCTGCCCGACCAGAAACTCGGCGCGGTGCGTGAGCTCGAGGCTGCTTACGGCAAAGTCGCGATGATCGGCGACGGCATCAATGACACACCTGCACT
>JASFSB010000342.1:0-3684 GCA_050114615.1 Gammaproteobacteria bacterium | reverse complement strand
CTGATCGTTGGTTCGGGCGATTGCGTCAGTCGTTGAATTGATCGTCGATACGAAATCCGTAATGCGGCGATTGATTTCATTATTCATGCCGTCGACACGATCCACGAACTGATGGAATCGGGCTTCCAGACTTTCGCCCTGTGCAATCAGCAGATCCCGGTTTACGACAGAAGTCGCATCGAACGATATCGTCTGCAACTGCTCGAAGAAATTCTGTAGGGCCGGAGAAATCCCATTCTCGGTATCACCGAGCAAACTGTCTATTCGCTGTGCGAAATCATTGAATGCGGCGAATCTGCGCTCCAGGCCGTTGGATTCGCGCAATTGGGCCGCGAGAAAATCGTCGTAGACGCGTTCGACGCCCTCGACCACCACACCATTGCCGATCGATATTCGACCGACTCGCTGCCCCGGCAGAGCGTTTTGCTCGACGCGTTGCCGGGCATACCCTTCGGTATTCACGTTGGCGGTGTTGTTTGCCGTCGTGCGCAACCCGGCCTGAGCCGCCAGAAGTCCCGTCAGCGAGTTGTTCAGCAGATTAGACATGTCAGATTAGCGTCCGTCGGCCCGTTGAATCAGCTCTGCGAACTGCGCGCTTTTCACAATGCGCCCGATCTTGGTCGCATACTCCGGATCCGTCGCATACCCCGCATTCTGAAGCGCCTGTGCAAACTGCAGCGGATCCTCGCCGTGTTTGAGCGCTTCCTCGTACCGCGCGCCGGCGGTCAGGAAACTCCGGTATCCGTCGAAGCCTTCAGCGAGCGTCGGATAGGCTCTGAACTGAGCGAAACGCGGCACGAAGCGAGCGCCTTCGTACTCGAGGGTCGATACGCCGATGCGTTCACCCCGCCAGGCCTCGTCTGCCTTGATGCCAAACAGATTATTCCCGCTGACGCCGCGATTATCGCGAATCAGCTGATTACCCCAGCCGGTTTCCAGGGCTGCCTGCGCGACGATGACGCGCGGGTCGATGCCCAGTTCGTCGCCGGTGCGTTGGGCGAGTCCCCAGATCTCAGAAACGAACGACTGCGCGTTGTGTGGCCGGAAATCGCTGCGGCGAGTCGTCGAGAGCCCGGCCGGTCCGGCATCCACGAGCTGCGTCGCCTGAGATGGGGGCGCGCCGGAGGCCTCAACGTCGCTCAGCGTGCCGATCTGCCGGAGCAGTAAATCGCCGATGCCGAGCGAATCGCGTTGCGCGAGTTCCAGTGCGATCTGTTGGTCGAACATTTCCTCGTAAGTTCGATCCCGCGACTCGGCAAGCGCGCTGCCGGCATCGCGCATGCTCTTGAGCATCATCTGCAGAAACAACGCTTCGAACTGGCGCGCAGCATCACGCACGGCGCGCGGGTCGTTCGCGCCGGCACGAGCCTTCAGCTGCGTGAGCGCGCTGAAATCCGTGTAGCTGCTGACCTGCGTTTCTGCGACCATTTCGTTACCACTCAGATGATGAGCAGCTCGGCGCGCAGGGCGCCTGCCTCACGCAGGGCTTCGAGTATCGCAACGAGGTCACCAGGCGCAGCACCCACTTCGTTGACTGCACGAACAATCTCGTTGAGATCGACACCTGCCTGAAAAAGAAACATGCGGTTGTCTTCCTGGCTCACGTCGATGCCCGTATCCGGCACGATGACCGTCTCACCGGCATCAGAGAACGGCGCCTGCGGCTGACTGACATCGAAATCCTCAGTAATGCTGACGACGAGCGATCCGTGAGATACCGCGGCCGGCATGACTCGGACATGCGAATTGATGACGACGGTTCCGCTTCTTGAGTTGACGATGACTTTAGCCGGCGCTTCCCCTGGCTCGAACTCGAGGTTTTCGATCACCGACAGGAACGAAACGCGTGCATCGGCAGTGTTCGGGGCGCGCACCCGCACAGACGTTGCGTCAGCCGCCAGAGCCGTGCCAATACCGAGCATGTCGTTGATTCGCTGTGCCAGACGTGTCGCCGTGGTGAAATCCGGTCGATGCAGGTTGAAGGTCAGGAACTCACCGGCGCCGAACTCGTTCCTGACTTCGCGCTCGATCGTTGCACCGTTCGGGATTCGCCCGACGCTCGGTACGTTTATCACGACGCGCGACCCGTCGCCGCCGGACACGCCCAGTCCTCCGACCAGCAGATTCCCCTGCGCGATTGCATAGATCTGCCCGTCGAGCCCGGTCAGCGGTGTAACCAGCAGGGATCCGCCCCGAAGACTATCCGCATTGGCAATGGACGATACTGTCACATCGATCGTCTGGCCCGGTTTGGCAAACGGCGGCAACTCTGCATGCACTGATACAGCCGCGATGTTGCTGAGCTGGAGATTCGTGCCGGGCGGAATCGACACGCCCAGGCGCTGCAGCATGTTAATGAGACTCTGCGACGTGAACGGGGCCTGAGTCGTACGGTCACCGGTGCCATCGAGTCCGACGACGAGACCGTAGCCGACGAGCTGGTTGCCGCGCACGCCCGAAACGGAAGTAAGGTCCTTGATTCGTTCGGCATTGGCGATGCCACAACTGCAAGCTGCAATCACGGCCAACAGTTTGCTCAAAGCTTTCATCACACACTTTCCCGATTCAGAATGGCCAGGCGACGGAGTTGAAGAACCGATGCAGCCAGCCGGGACGATTCGTGTTTGCGATCTGCCCCTTGCCGCTATATGTGATCCTTGCATCCGCAAGCCGCAGTGACGGCACCGAATTGTCCGGCGCGATGTCCGCCGGCCGCACGATGCCGCTGATGCGTATGAATTCCTCGCCCTGATTCAAAGTCAGCTGCTTCTCACCACGTACCACGAGGTTCCCGTTGGACAGCACCTGCGCAACGGTCACGGTGATGTCGCCGATCAGTTCATTGCTTTGTGTGCTCGATCCGGCACCGGCGAAGGTCTGATCCGTATCGATACTGCTGTTCAGCAGATCCCGGCCGTCCTGAGTAATCGTTCGGCCGAGGATTACCGGGCTCCCCGTATCGATCGACGTCCCGCGGCTCGTATCGGTCGTGGCCGATTTGGATGCCTGGGTTTGTTCGACAAGTCGGATCGTCAGAATGTCGCCGATATTGCGCGAGCGCAGGTCGTCGAACAGCGAAAACTGCCGCTGCACGTTGTAAACGGCACCAGGGACGCTGGTCTCATCCAGCGAAGGCGGCATGACGGCTGCATAGTCGTCCGTCATCTCGACGAGAGGACTGCTCGCACATGCTGCCAGCGCACTTACCGCAACGACACCGGCAAGCGCGCGCGCTCGACCCGCCACGTCCCGGCCCGCCACGCGCCGTCGCATCTTACGCTGATACATGATCACGCTCCTCAGAGATTATTGTTGATGAACTGCATCATCTGATCGGATGTAGATATCGCCTTCGAGGCCATTTCATAGGCGCGCTGCGCCTCAATCATGCCGACGAGCTCTTCGACGACGTTGACGTTGGATGCCTCGAGTGCTCCCTGATTCAGCTCACCCAGACCCTGCAGGCCGGGCGTACCGACCTGCGGCGTGCCACTGGCCACCGTCTCGGTGAACAGCCCCGCGCCGCGCGCTTCGAGTCCGGCAGGATTGATGAAATCGGCGATCTGCAAAGAGCCAATGGTCGTGTTTCCCTGCCCTGCCAACACGGCTTCGACGGTGCCGTCGGCGGCAATCGTGATGCTTTGAGTGCTGTCCGGAATCGTGATGCCAGGCTGCACCTCATAG
>JASFSB010000341.1:0-3697 GCA_050114615.1 Gammaproteobacteria bacterium | reverse complement strand
CTGTTGCTGCAAACGATGCGGCACGAGATGCGGATCCGGACAAGGGTATTACGATGGGTTTGTACTGCTACCCGATCCTGATGGCGGCGGACATACTGATGTTCAACGCAGACATCGTGCCCGTTGGAAGAGATCAGAAGCAACACGTGGAAATGGCGCGTGATATCGCCGCTCGATTCAATCATCACTACGGTGAAACGTTCGTGTTGCCCGAAGCGCAGATCGATGAGACTGCCGCTGTATTGCCGGGACTCGACGGGCGCAAGATGTCGAAGAGCTATGGCAATACAATTCCGCTGTTTCTGCCGGAAAAACAGCTGCGAAAAGCGATTATGAAGATCAAGACGAATTCGCTCGAGCCTGGCGTGCCGAAAGATCCGGAAACGTGTTCCGTGTTCGCGATCTTTCGTGCGTTTGCGCGACCGGATGAGACGGCTTCGATGCGCGAGCGCTATGCATCCGGCATTGCCTGGGGTGACGCGAAGCAGATGGTATTCGAACACCTCAATGATCATCTGCGCAGTGCGCGCGGCGAATACGAGCGTCTCGTTGCAGCCCCCGAATTTGTCGAAGAGACGCTCGTCGCCGGTGGCGTGAAAGCCCGCGAATTCGCCGCGCCGTTTCTGGCGAAGATTCGTCGTCGGGTCGGCATCAGATCGCTGGCCGGCGTTGATGGCACGAAACGATAAAGGATGATTCATGCATACGAACGATCAGGAATCCGCAGACGATCGCTTCCGGAAAGTGGAAGAGCGGGAAGGGATCGGCACGGTTTCCTGCGCCGGCGTCACGTACGAGAACGTCCGCTACGCGATCGTACGCTTTCAGGGCATGACGAGGGCTGGATTGCCGGTGCCCGGTGTGCACCGATTCGACGGCCGCATTGCGCTCGAGAACGGCGAATCGATCGATGCGCTGGTCGGCAGCCAGCTCCGGCTGCACCTGAAAGACGGCAGCGTTATCACGCTGGAGATGCTCGATGGCGAAGGCCGTGTCGTTGCTCACGGGCACGGGCCCGGGAAGTGTCTGTGTTGCTAGGTCGGGTGCAACGTTGTCGGGCGCCGATATTCAAATAGTTGCCGCCGAGTATTCCGCCGCATTGTCGGCGATTCGCGGTGTCCGGTTCGCCGTGTTTGTGGAAGAGCAGGCTGTCCCGGCCCGGCTCGAAATGGACGATCGCGATCCGCAGTGCTTTCACGTCCTTGCCCTCGATGCAGATGGCGCGGCGGTAGGTACCGGCCGGATAGACATTGCCGAGGGCGGCAGAATCGGCCGCGTAGCCGTGCTCGCTTCTCACCGTGGCCGCGGTGTCGGCGGTGCTTTGATCCAGGCGCTGCACTCGCATGCGCAGCAATGCGGTTGCGACGAAGTCTGGTGCCATGCACAGGTTTCGGCACGCGACTTCTACGAGCGCGCCGGATACGTAGCCGAAGGCGCAGTATTCGAAGAAGCCGGTATCGATCACATCACAATGCGCTGCCGCCTCGTGCGGTAACCCTGCCTGAATCCTGCACGAGCGCCTGCAGGCAAACTCCCGTGTGCGATGTGCCTGCCTTCACGATCTGCTCCGGTGTGCCGGTGGCCACGACCATGCCGCCTCCGTCGCCACCTTCGGGACCCAGGTCGATAATCCAGTCAGCGCATTTGATGACGTCCAGGTTGTGCTCGATCACGACGATCGAATTGCCCTGATCCCTGAGTCGATAGAGCACTCTGAGCAGCTGGGCGATATCGTGAAAATGCAAACCCGTAGTGGGTTCGTCGAGAATGTAAAGGGTCGCGCCGGTACTTCGCTTCGAAAGCTCCCTGGCGAGTTTTATGCGCTGTGCCTCGCCGCCGGACAAAGTCGTGGCATTCTGGCCGAGCTGCACGTACGACAGTCCCACATCGATGAGTGTCTGCAGCTTAGTGAAGACCGCCGGTACATTGACGAATGCCGCCGCTGCATCTTCGATTGTAAGCGCGAGAACATCGGCTATCGTCATGCCCTTGTACGTGATGTCCAGCGTCTCGCGGTTGTAGCGCTTCCCATGACAGGTGTCGCAGGCGACATACACGTCGGGCAGAAAATGCATCTCGACCTTGATGACGCCGTCACCCTGACAGGCTTCACAGCGCCCGCCTTTGACGTTGAAGCTGAATCGGCCGGCGGAATATCCGCGGGCGCGAGCTTCCTGCGTGGCTGCGAACAGTTCACGAACAGGCGTGAACAAGCCTGTATATGTCGCCGGATTGGAGCGCGGTGTGCGGCCAATCGGCGCCTGTGAGATGTCGATGACGCGATCACAGTGTTCCAGCCCGAGAATCTCCTCGGCCGGCGCGGGCTCGTAATTGTGTTTGTTGATGTATCCGGCAACGTGTTTGTAAAGCGTTTCGTTGACGAGCGTGCTTTTGCCGGAACCGGATACGCCTGTCACGCAGGTCAGCAGGCCGAGCGGAAAGTCGACCGTAACGTCGCGGAGGTTGTTCCCGCGCGCGCCGACGATTCGTATGCAAAGCTGCGGATCGAACTCGAGGCGCTTGTCCGGAGCCGGTATCTGCTCACGTCCGGACAGATAACGACCGGTCAGCGAATCGCCCGCCATAATCTGTTCCGGCGAGCCCTGTGCCACGATCTCGCCGCCATGGACACCGGCGCCGGGACCGAGATCCACGACATGATCGGCGGACAGTATCGATTCGCTGTCGTGCTCGACCATGATTACTGTGTTGCCAAGATCGCGCAGGCTCGTCAGCGTATTCAGCAAGCGGCGCTGATCGCGCTGGTGCAGACCGATCGACGGTTCGTCGAGGATGTACATGACGCCAACGAGGCCCGAGCCGATCTGACTCGCCAGTCGTATTCGCTGCGCTTCGCCGCCGGACAGCGTATCGGCGCTGCGTTCGAGCGTCAGGTAGCCCAGGCCGACATCGGTCAGAAACTTCAGACGCCCGGCGATCTCATTCAGAATGCTCTGAGCGATCTCGCCACGCCAGCCGGGCAGGTCGAGACTGTGCAGGCGCCGGAGTGCTGCGGATACGCTCATCGAGCTGATGTCCGGCAGGCTCAGGTCATCGACGAACACGCTGCGCGCCGCTCGATTCAGACGCGTGCCTGCACATTCCTCGCAGCGCTGCACGCCCTGGTACTTTCCGAGTTCTTCGCGCACCGCGGACGATTCGGTTTCTTTGTACCGCCGTTCCATGTTGGGAATGATTCCTTCGAATGGATGGCTGCGCTGCATCCGGCTGCCCCGGGAACTCTCATATACGAACTGGATCGGTTCGTCCCCGCTGCCGTAAAGCAACACGCTGCGTGCGGTGTCGGAGAGGTCCTGAAACGGCGTTTCGATGTCGAAGTCGTAGTGTCGGGCGAGGGCCTTGACGAGCTGAAAGTAGAACGTGGTGCGGCGATCCCAGCCCCGGATGGCCCCGCCCGCAAGCGACAAATGGGGATGCCGCACGACGCGATCTTCGTCGAAGTAGCGTCGCATTCCGAGGCCGTCGCATCGTGAGCAGGCGCCGGCCGGATTGTTGAACGAAAACAGTCGTGGCTCGAGTTCGGCGATGCTGAAGCCGCAAATAGGGCACGCGAACCGGTTGGAAAATATGAGCGGCGCGCGATCGGAGTCGTCCAGGAACAACAGCTGTGCCGTTCCCGAACCAAGGCCTAATGCTGTTTCGAACGATTCTGCGAGACGCAGGCGCAGATCCGGCC
>JASFSB010000340.1:0-3698 GCA_050114615.1 Gammaproteobacteria bacterium | reverse complement strand
TGTATCGTGCACTCAGCGACGTCGCCGGGGCGATCAGGTCGGGCGAAAGCGAGTTCGGCATGCTGCGGGCAGGGGCGGTGAGCACCCTCGAAGCGCATGGTTTCAAAATCGACTACGTCGAGGTGCGCGATGCGGATACGCTGCAACGGCTCAGCGACAAAGTTCCTTCATCCGAGCTGGTCGTGCTGGGTGCCGCTTACCTCGGGAAGGCAAGGCTGATCGACAACGTCCGCGTATAGCGATGTGTTTGCTGATGTGTTTGCTGTTGTGTTCGCTCAGGGCGCCGGCCTGACGCCGACCGAGTCGCGGCCGGCGATCTTTACATCGTACATGGCCGCATCGGCACGATCGACGAGGCTCGCCAGCGTGTCGCCGGGCGCGGCTTCGGTAATGCCGATGGAAATCGTAATCGGCGCCTGCATCTCCTGAAGCGTCGAACGACCCAGGCGTTCGCGAATTCTGTTCGCGGTCTTAGCGACGCGATCGGTCCTCGTGCCCGGCAGGAGCACTGCGAATTCGTCGCCGCCAAAGCGGGCGATGAGATCCGTCGGGCGCAGATGCTTGCGCAGCGCATTCGCAACAGTCGTCAACACACGGTCGCCTGCGATATGGCCATACACGTCGTTGAACGTCTTGAATCCATCGACGTCGATCATCATCAGACACAGTGAATCCGCACCACGCTGTGAACGATTGAGCTCGCGTTCGAATATTTCCTGCATCCAGTGGCGGTTGCCCAGACCTGTCAGCGCGTCGGTGGTCGCATTGCGTTTGGCTTCACGAATGACATCGAGACTCGTCGCGATGAACTCATTGTCAGAGCGCACGCGTTCGGAAAGCACAACGAGCAGATTCTTCGCAAATGCATGCGAGCGATCGACCATTTGCCACAGCAGTGTGTGGCTGATGACCATGAGATGCGAATCCTCTGTCGCCAGCACATAGGCGGAAGGATCGCGATCATCGATCAGCGAGAGTTCACCCGCGCACGCGCCGGGGATCAGTTCTGCGATACGCGGGGCATCGAGGGAACCGAGTCGTACTTCGAGTTGCCCGCTCAGTACGACATAGACACAGCGATTGGGTCGCGTAGGCGACAAAAGCATCTCGCCCTTTCTGATGTCGATACGGCTGCAGCGCGGCAAAAGGTCGTTGATCGAATCCGGATGCACATCGCGAAACAAGGCGATGCCCTGCAGCAGAGACTGGCGAAAGTCGGTATCAACCTGGGAATGATCAGATACGAAGGGGTTGGCGCTGCTCATTAATCGGTTCCGATCTGTCTGCGCCCATAGTAGAGCCTTTCCGGACATCCGGTCGTTGACCGAGTTGGCAGAAGAGCCCGGTTTATCGCTTTCGGTTGCGCTGTTGTTCCAGCGCCCACTCGATGTGTTCACAGACCATCGCAGCGGAATCGGCCAGCCGTCGACGCAGCGCCCGTACGATGTCGGCGCTGTAGGGCGCATTTCCGAGCCCAATCGCGATGTTACGCAGCCAGCCGTCGTATCCGGCGCGTCGCAGCGCACTGCCGCGCGTTTTTTCGTCCCACTCGGAACGGCTCCATTCAAACAGCGTGATCAGCTCTGCGCTGTCCAGATTATGTCGTGGCGCAAAGTCGCTTTCCTGGCTGGTCCTGGCATATTTGTTCCAGGGGCAAACGAGCTGGCAGTCGTCGCAGCCGAAAACCCGGTTGCCCATCGCTTCTCGCAGTTCCGGCGCGATGCGTCCTTTATGTTCGATCGTCAGATACGCGATGCAGCGTCGCGCATCGAGCTCATACGGTGCGACAATTGCGCGCGTGGGACAGACCTCGATGCACGCCGCACACGTTCCGCAATGGCTGTTCGCAGGCCGATCCGATGGCAGCTGCATGTCGGTATAAATCTCGCCCAGAAAAAACCACGAGCCGGCGTTGCGATTGATCAGATTGGTGTGCTTTCCGATCCAGCCGAGTCCGGCATTGCGGGCAAGCGCTTTCTCGAGCACCGGCGCACTGTCGACGAAGACCCGATAGCCGAAGTCACCGACCACTTCGGTAATGGCATCGGCAAAGCGTTGCAGACGACGGCGCATCAGCTTGTGGTAGTCGCGCCCGAGTGCGTATCGGGCGATGTAGGCGGAGCGCGCGTCATGCAGCTGCGCTTCGGCAGACTTCTGCGTGGCCGGCCAGTAATCCATGCGTACGGAAATGACGCTCAGCGTTTCAGGAACGAGCTTGCCGGGCTCGGTCCGTTTGTCGGCATGGCGGCGCATGTAATCCATCTCGCCGTGACGGCCGAGCCTCAGCCAGCGCTGCAGGTGTGCGGCATCCTCACTGACGTCCGTGTGCGTAATGCCCACCTGCTGAAAACCATGATCCGCTCCGATCGACCTGATGCGTTCGGCGGTGGTGTGCAGGTTCGAAGCGTTCATACGCATGCCAGTATAATGAGTCGATGTTGCCTGACTGCGAGCGATTACCATCCGGTGTGTATTCCGTCGCGCAGGTTCGGGCGATGGATCGTGCTGCGATCGAGGACTGCGGAATCGCCGGGTATACGCTGATGGGGCGAGCCGGCGCGGCGGCACTGGACGTGCTGCGCCGGCGCTGGCCGACCGCCCGAGCGCTGCGCATCTATTGTGGCCTGGGAAACAATGCAGGCGACGGGTATGTGGTTGCCCGGCTGGCGCGCGGTTACGGGTTTCGGGTCACCGTCGTCGCGTGTGCGCCGGTCGAGCGGCTTGCTGGCGACGCTGCCATTGCCGCGCGCGAATGCCTGGCGGGCGGCGTGGTCCCGGTAACGTTTGCCGCTTCGCAGCGCCCGCAGGCCGATGAGATCATTGTCGATGCATTGTTCGGGACAGGCCTGTCGCGTCCGCTCGAAGGTGTATTCGCTGATGCCGTGAGGCAGATAGCGGAGTCCGGCCGGCCCGTCCTTGCGCTCGACGTGCCGAGCGGGATCGATGCCGACAAGGGCCTGAGCGCAGGACCGACGGTGCGCGCCGATTGCACCATTGGCTTCGTCGGACTGAAGACCGGTTATTTTCTCGGTGACGCGCCCGATTACGTCGGTGACATCGAATTCGCTGATCTCGATGTGCCGGCCGAGGTCTATGCGCGGGCAAAGCCGCTGCTGCGGCGTCTGGGTCTCGACGACATTCGTGCTGCATTGCCGCCGCGGCGGCGCTTGGTCCACAAGGGCGACAATGGTCGCCTGCTCGTCATCGGCGGCGGGCCGGGGATGGCCGGTGCGGTCAGAATGGCCGGGGAGGCGGCGTTGCGTGCCGGCGCCGGGCTCGTTTATCTCGCCACGCACCCGATCCATGCACCGTTCATTGCCGCCCAGGTCCCGGAACTGATCGTCCATGCCGTCGAAGCGCCCGCGGGTTCTGCGCTCGAGCGCCTCGGCGTCGATGCGATCGCGCTCGGTCCGGGACTCGGACGCAGCGCATGGGCAGCAGCGATGTGTCAGTGGGCCGCGAATCAGCCGCAGCCGCTGATTATCGATGCCGACGGACTGAACTGGCTGGCCGAGCCCGCTCAAGCCACGGCACCGAGGCAGCCGCGCGTGCTCACGCCGCATCCCGGCGACGCCGGACGACTGCTCGGCATCCCGACTGCGGACGTCCAGCGCGACCGACTCAGCGCCGTCACGGCGCTGGCCGAACGTTACCAGGCGACAGTCGTCCTGAAGGGCGCCGGCACGCTGATCAGCGCA
>JASFSB010000339.1:0-3705 GCA_050114615.1 Gammaproteobacteria bacterium | reverse complement strand
GGCGCTCGCTTCGCGTCTGTCGTTCTTCCTGTGGAGCAGCATCCCGGACGATGAGCTGCTCCGGGTCGCCGAGCAGGGCCGACTGTCCGACGAGGCCGAATTCGACCGTCAGCTCGAACGGATGCTCGCGGATCCCAGGGCAAACGCCATTGTCGAAAACTTTGCCGGGCAGTGGCTGTTTCTGCGTAACCTGCAAAGCGCGCGTCCCGACATTAACACCTTTCCGGACTATGACGAGAACCTGCGTCGTGCAATGCGCACGGAAACGGAGATGTTGTTCGCTGATATATTGCGCAACGACCGAAGCGTCCTCGAGCTGGTCGATGCGGACTACACGTTCGTCAATGAGCGTCTGGCCGAGCACTATGGCATGAGCGATATCAAAGGAAGTCATTTCCGACGCGTTCCCGTGCCTGACGAGAATCGTCGCGGGCTGCTCGGCCACGGCAGCATTCTGACCGTGACTTCGTACCCGAACCGGACGTCCCCGGTATTACGCGGTAAATGGGTTCTCGAAAACCTGCTCGGCACGCCCGCACCGACACCGCCACCCAACGTGCCGGCGCTCGAGGAGAACGAGGGCGGTCGGCCCGCGCGTTCGATGCGCGAACGACTCGCCGACCATCGCGCAAATCCGGTCTGTGCTTCGTGCCACGACATCATGGATCCGCTGGGACTCGGACTGGAGACCTTCGACGGCATCGGGCGCTGGCGGGAAAAGGAGCCCGGCGGTCTGATCGATTCGTCCGGGCAAATGGTCGACGGCACAAAATTCAATGGACCGGCGGAACTGCGCGAGCTCCTGATGCAGCACCCTGATCGGTTCGTTACTGTCGTTGCGGAGAAGCTGCTCGTGTATGCCCTTGGCAGGGGGCTCGAGCCCGAAGACATGCCGACGGTCAGAGGAATCGTGGCCGCCGCAGCCGACAATGACTATCGGTTCTCGGCGCTCGTTAAAGGCATCGCGAACTCTCCGCCGTTCAGGCTGCGCATGGTAAGCGAGTAGAGACCCATGCTGCAGCGGCTCGTCATGGCAGTGCTCGCAGGCTTTGCTGCATTGGCGCTGCTGCGCTGCGACGTCGTGCGCGGTCAGGTCTTTGCCGAAGGCGGCATGGAAGCCTACGAGAGTGAGTTCTATTTCACGCGTCTGGCATACGACAGCGGGGGCTACAGCCGCCGGGCCTGGCGAGGCGCATGGACGACCGATTTTCCTGAAGCTGAGATTCACCTGTTACAGGGGATCAATCGGCTCACGCGGCTCGCGACCGCGCGCGAGGGGCGCATCGTCACGCTGGACGACGACGAGCTGATGAATTATCCGTGGTTGTATGCGGTCGAAGTCGGCAACTGGTATCTCAGCGATGCACAGGCCGGCCGCCTGCGCGAGTACCTCGATCGCGGTGGCTTTCTGATGGTCGATGATTTCTGGGGCGATTACGAATGGCAGGTTTTCCACGAATCCCTGCAACGCGTTTTCCCGGATCGGCCGGTCGTCGAGCTGCCCGAGACGCATGAGCTTTTGCACGTGCTGTACGATCTCGATCAGCGTGTGCAGATTCCAGGTGCGTACTCGGCCTATCGCGGTATCACCTGGGAAAAGGGCGGCACGACGCCACACTGGCGTGGGATATTCGACGATGACGGCCGGCTCATGGTCGCGATCAACTTCAATATGGACCTTGGCGATGCCTGGGAGCACGCTGACGATCCGGGCTATCCGCAGCCGATGACCGCGCTCGCCTATCGGTTCGCCGTCAACTATGTCATCTACACGATGACCCATTGATTCCGGCTTCTGACATTCCGGTCGTCCGCGATCTCGTTCTCATCGGCGGCGGGCATAGCCATATCGCCGTGATGAAGGCGATGCGAATGCGTCCGCTTGCAGGCGTGCGCACGACGTTGATCAGCCGCGGCTATGACACGCCGTATTCGGGCATGCTGCCGGGCGTCGTGGCGGGGTACTACACGCGCGACGAGGCGCACATCGATCTCGTGCGTTTATGTCGATACTGCGGTGTGCGTTTCGTTGCAGCCGAGGTGTCCGGCCTGGATGTCGTCGAGCAGCGCATTGCATTGCTCGGCAGACCGCCGCTGAAGTACGACGTGCTTTCGCTCAACACCGGGTCGACGCCAGTGCAGCCGCGCAGCGAATTCGCTGCATCAGATTCGGTGATTTTCACAAAACCAATCGACGGTTTCCTGCGCAAATGGCAGCGGCTTCATCAGCGTCTGCGTCAAAATGCGAGTACGATGCGAATCGTCGTCGTCGGCGGCGGTGTGGCCGGCGTCGAGCTCGCACTCGCGATTCGGTATCGACTGCATTCGGATCGGATTGCGGATGTAAGCATCGAATTACACACGGCAGGGCAGAGCATTCTCGAGACGCACGCGCCGGGCGTGCGGACGCGTCTGATGCGCCGCCTGACGGAAGCGAATATCGACGTTCGGCTCAATACGCGCGTGACTGAGGTCCCGTCGGCAGACGCGGTGATCTGGGCGACGCAGGCCGCGCCGGCACCGTGGCTTGCCGCGTCGGGGCTTGCAGTCGATGCCGAGGGATTCGCGTCGATCAACGAGCACCTGCAAAGCACGTCGCACGACAATGTGTTCGCAGTCGGCGATGTCGCGAGCTCAGCGCTTCACCCGCGGCCGAAAGCCGGCGTATTTGCGGTGCGGCAGGGCAGGCCGCTGGCGAAAAATCTGCGCGCGCGGCTGCTCGGCCGTCCAATGCGGCGTTTCGTCCCGCAACGTCGATTTCTGAGTCTGATCGGTACCGGTGAGCGCCGGGCAGTTGCCTCGAAGGGCGGCTGGTCCGCAGAGGGTCGCTGGGTATGGCGCTGGAAGGACTGGATCGATCGCCGTTTCATGCGGCGGTTCAGCGTCGAGGATTACGACAGCGACACGGTGCCGACAGGTGCCGGCATGGCATTGCCTGAGCCCGGCGTTCTGACCGATGCGCAGTCCCGGTCACTGCGCGGACCGTATGCTGACGGCATGCGTTGTGCCGGCTGCGGCGCGAAAGTCGCCGCCGACGTGTTGTCGCTTGCGCTGCGACGTCTGGATATTCCCGAAGCGCCGGATGTCCTGCGCGGTATCGGTGCCCGCGACGATGCAGCGGTCGTTCGCGTGCCGGAGAACCGAAGACTCGTGCTCTCCGTCGATGGATTCCGGTCAATCGTCGAGGATCCACACGTCTTTGGCTGCCTCACTGCCAATCACTGTCTGAATGATCTTTATGCGATGGGGGCAAAGCCTGCGTGGGCACTGGCTCATGTCACGTTGCCCGCATGGTCTCCTGAGATACTTGCGGACGAGCTCTACCAGATGCTCGCGGGTGCGCTCGAGGAGTTCGGGGGTGCAGGCGCGGCGCTCGTCGGTGGCCACACGAGCGAAGGCTCGGAGATGTCGCTTGGATTCACCGTTGCGGGGCTGATCGACGAGGACAAAGTGCTCGGCAAAACCGGTCACAAACCAGGCGATAAGCTCGTGCTGACGAAGCCGCTCGGAACCGGGTGCCTGTTTGCCGCTGACATGCGCGCGCAGGCGCATGCAGCCTGGATTGCGGCAGCCATCGAGGCGATGTGTCAGTCGAATGCCATGGCGGCGGATTGTCTCGCCGATTTCGGGGCGCATGCCGTGACGGATGTGACCGGCTTCGGTGTGGCGGGTCATCTTTGCGAGACGATCGGTGACGAGCTGCTG
>JASFSB010000338.1:0-3708 GCA_050114615.1 Gammaproteobacteria bacterium | reverse complement strand
ATCGACTAACCGCCTGTTTACCCTCGGGGCGCATGGATCGCGACAATCGCACAAGTATTCAGTGGGAGTGCCAGCAACTCCTGAATCGCGTGACCAACCTGATTGATGGCAGGCAATGGGAAGAGCTGGTCGACTGCTATCTGGATGATGGCGTTCTGTTTCGACCCAGCGACCCGGACAACGGCATCGTCGGACGCGCAGCGATTCTTCGATCGCTGAAAGCGCGTCCTCCTAGCACTACCTGCCACCTGCTCGCCAACACCGAATTCGACGTCTTGACCAGCTCGCGCGTCGTCGCACGCTCAAGGGTCTGGCTCGCGAACGGTCCCACCAGCATCGGCGGCCCCGTCCAAGCCAAGGCTCCGTTACTGATCGGTAGCTTCGAAGACACTCTGGTTTACGACGGCGAACGCTGGCTGATTGCCGAGCGCAAAGGCAGTATCGAACTCAAATTCGGCTGACCGGAGATCGCGGCAACTGCGAATGCGCTGCCATTACGACGCCGCCGGCAATTCTTCTTGAGCAGAGGGAAATCCTAGCCAGCGCGGGCTATTGATTCTTGGCAAGCAATGAATCGAGCTTCCCTGCGAACTGCTTCCTGTCATTCTGACTCAGTGCCGCCGGACCGCCCGTGACGACACCGCTGGCCCGCATGGTGTCGAGGAAATCTCGCATCGTGAGCCGAGCCTGAATATCGTTGCTTGAAAACAGCTCACCACGCGGACTCAGTGCACGGCCGCCCTTGTCGAGAATTTGCGCAGCGAGTGGGATATCGCTCGTGATCACAAGATCGCCGGCCTGACAGCGCGCTGCAATCTCGTTGTCGGCGACATCGAAACCCCTCTCGACCTGGATCGCGCGAATGAATGGCGACTTCGGGACGCGGATCGGCTGGTTGGCGACCAGCGTCAGCCCGATACCGGTACGCATCGCGGCACGAAACAGAATCTCCTTGATAACCGCAGGGCACGCATCGGCATCGACCCATATCTCCATCAATCTGCTTCCAATTCTCCGTGCGCCTGTTATAGTGCGCACACTCTGGCGCACATCGGTCGGCGCCATATTCCGGAAGTCGCAATCCTGCGGACCCCGGAGCCAAATACAAAGTCTAGCCCGGACCGAACAGTTGCCGCGCGTACAGCGCCGCTGTATCGGGTCATTCTGGAGCATTTCACAGCATGTCATTCGAACAACTTGGCCTTTCGGCCGAGCTGCTGCGCGCGATCAATGAACAGGGATACCGTCAGGCCACCCCGATCCAGCAGCGAGCCATCCCTCTGATCCTTTCCGGCAGTGACGTACTCGCCGGCGCTCAAACCGGCACGGGCAAGACTGCCGCGTTCACATTGCCGTTGCTGCAGCGTCTGCAGAACACGCCAAAAAGCACGGGACCGAGGACCGTCCGCGCACTGATTCTCACGCCGACTCGCGAGCTCGCGGCTCAGGTCGGCGAGAGCGTCCGCACGTACAGCCGCCATCTGCCCATCCGATCCGCGATGATTTTCGGCGGGGTCAGCATCAACCCTCAGATCGCGAAACTGAAGAAGGGTGTCGACATCGTCATCGCGACACCAGGGCGACTACTCGATCACGTGCAACAGCGCACGGTGGATCTCGGCGCGATCAGCGTGCTGGTACTCGATGAGGCGGATCGAATGCTCGACATGGGATTCATTCGCGACATCAGGAAGATCATGAACCTCTTGCCAGCGCAACGGCAGAATCTGCTCTTCTCGGCCACCTTCTCCAAGGAGATTCGCCGCCTGGCGGCCGATCTCCTGCATTCACCAAAAGAAGTGCAGGTTGCGGCGAACAATCAGCCCGCTGACGGCGTCAACCAGAGCGTCTGGCTGGTCGACCAGAGCCGCAAGCGCGAACTGCTGTCACACCAGATCGGCATGAGGAACTGGCAACAGGTACTCGTCTTCGCCCGAACCAAACATGGCGCGGACCGACTGAGTAAGCAATTGACGCAGGACGGTCTCAAATCCGTTGCGCTGCACGGCAACAAATCGCAGGCAGCCCGAACGCGTGCGCTTGCCGATTTCAAGGCCGGCAAGATCAGAGTGCTCGTCGCAACTGACGTAGCTGCACGCGGCCTGGACATCGATCGCCTGCCGCACGTCGTCAATTACGAGCTTCCGCACGTACCAGAGGACTACGTTCACCGAATCGGACGGACAGCCCGGGCGGGGCAGCAGGGTCATGCCATATCGCTCGTATGTGCAGATGAGATGAAGCGACTCTCGGCAATCGAACGCCTGCTCGATGCGAAGCTGGACCGCGAGGCCTTTCCGGAATATGAACCGAAAGAGAAAGCGGGAGAGCAACCCGGCAAATCGCGACCTGCACCGCGGTCTCCAAACAAGAAGCCGGGCACCCGCAAGACCGGACCTCGCTCCACAACGACGGCGCGAGCGGGCCAGCGCAAGCGGGCGCGAAAAAAGAAACGCCGAGCAGGTTAGTGTACGCACGGGTATGTGTCGATACGACATAAGCGCAGCCGCAGGCAACGCTGTGACGCGTATCTTGGTGAACCTGCAAGCGCTGAATAGACAATGGCGGTCTCGAATTCTTGGAGACCGGACATGCGTATCAGCTCGCTCATCGTCCCATCGGTCATTGCCGCAATGGGCATCGCCCTGTCGGCGCCGGCAGTAGCCCAGCCACCGGATCACGCGCCGGCTCACGGCTTTCGGGCGAAACAGAAGAACCAGACCCGGTTCACCGGCCATGCCGGCTATGAATGGGACCTGGATTTTGGCGTCAAGTCCGGCAACTGCGATCGCCGTGCCATAGCCACTGCGCTCGGTGGTATTACCGGTGCCTATATCGCCAACCGAGTGGCCGATGACGACAACAAGACCGTCGCGACCCTCATCGGTGCCGCGGCCGGCGCATTGATCGGCAACCGCATCGGCAGAAACATCGACAAAGCCGACGAGGCCTGCATTGGCCACGCCCTGGAGCTGGGCGATTCGGGGCGGCCGGTCAGCTGGACCAACGAGGAAACCGGCGTCGCTTATCAGGTCGTTCCGGGCGCTGATCGAAGCCGGAACGGCTCGAACTGCCGGGAATTCACATTTACGGCCACTTCCGGATCCGATCGGTCGACCCGCCAGGGACTCGGCTGCGAGTCCGAGCCCGGAGTCTGGCAGATCGTCGAATAGTCCCATAGCTCAACGCTCTCGCCGATGTCCGGACTGCGAATCCGCTCCGGACATCGGCGGGCATGACTGATCTCGCGCAGCGCCTGATCTCCACGGCCCTCGCGCTGCCATCGTAAAAGCTGGCGCAGACCCTCCCGTTACTGAGCCGCGGCCTAAACAAGCGCGCAACCCAGGGAGACAATCGTCGGCCACCGGATCGATTCGGGTGCGATCGGCAGGCGCAGACATCTAAATTTCGCGACGATCGCTCTGCTCGAGCTTGTGCGGATATCATGTCGCCAGGAGACAAGGCGATACCCACAACGCATTCTGCCCAAGACACTCGAAACGACCGCGCCCGATTCCTGTTGCACGAATCTTGAAAGCAGAAGCAGACAATTCCACTTCTCTCGTTTCCCGGGCCGCTGAGCTTCTCGACGCGGGCCGGACCGACGAGGCACGGAGCAGGCTGATCGAGGCGCTGCAACAGCGCGACGACGATCTGGAAGCGCTCTCCCTTCTGGGTCGTTCATACCGAATGTCCGGCCAACTGGAT
>JASFSB010000337.1:0-3714 GCA_050114615.1 Gammaproteobacteria bacterium | reverse complement strand
TAGTCACAGCTGGTCGCATCGCCGGCGTCGCCGTCGATCTCCGGCTCCTGGAATCCGGCATCTGCACTTTGAGCCGCCGCGCGTGACAACGGCAACAGCGGGATCGATGCTGCACCGACCAGCCAGGTACCCAGCTGGGTCAGAAAGCTGCGCCGCGATGTGCGCCTGGCGAGCAGTCGGGCCCATCTCTCGAGCCGTGAGTCGAGCCAGTTACGATTGTCCACTTTCACGCTACCTCCTCGTTATTCTGCGCTGTCTTCGCCATATACTCCTGCAGCGACGCGACGCCACGCTCGTTTGCCTCGAACAGGCTCTCCAGATGCTCTCTCGAGTTCACGAGCCCCGTCGACCGTATCACGCCTTCGGCGTCTATCAGTACGGCATGCGGCAGGCGCCCGACCCGATAGCCGATTCCCAGCTCTGACGACAACACGTACGGAAACTGCTCGAGACGATACTCCGCAACGAAGGCTTCATGCTCTTTTCTGACGCCATCGCTGGCGAGGACGACGCCCAGCCACTTGCGCTCCGCGCTCGAGATGGACCTGAGCGCGGGCAGCAAGGTCTTACAGACCGGACATGTCGGTGAGATGAAAAACAGCAGCATACTGCGTCCGTTGTCGCTCTCGCCACCGATCACACGCGACTTACCGGAAAGCTCGGTCACGTCGAAAACCGGCGCAGCCTCCCCGGCTTTGGGACCGCTGCCGACAACGAGCGCGCCCGCAGGTGCAACCCGCTCATACAGCACACCGATCTGTCGAACGAGCGCCAGTACGACGCCAGCCAGGATCACGACGACGATCCACAGCGCAACGTTCGAAACAACCAGTGCGTTCGTCATGTCCGATTCCTCAAACGCGTCAGCTCCGGTGCATTCGCGATCAGCCGATTGATAGCCGAATAGGCAAAGGCAAGCACAACGACGCCACCGGCAATCGTGACCATATCGAGCCATACGAACGCACGGGCACTGGCGGCAATCGCGCTCAGCGCCACGGCAGCAAGCACCAGATTGCGGACGATCAGCCAGCCGCTCAAAGACTGCCTGAGCGCCGGGCCCATGCAGCCGCAGTCGATATGTCGCCGGCCGCGCAACAGATTCACCCCGATCGCGAGCGCATACACCAGCACGAGCGCTGCAGTACCGACCAGGGCCGCAGCTCGGGTGGACGGCACAGTCAGCCCCACAGCGATCAGAAACTCGACGGCCGTCACGAGCACTGAACATGAATACACCAGAACTGCCGGGACGATGCGGTAATCAGCCAGCGTTGCCGCGAATGATTCGAATGCCGTAAGTTTTTGCCAGCACGCGATAAACCACAGCAACGCGAATGACAGCGAAAGGACGGTTGTGAACACCGGATCCGGCACGGTCGCCTACCGTACCCTCAACGCCAGGCGACCTTCTCCGGGCGCGCGCTCCAGCGTCTCGTGGAGATACTCCCCGCTCATCGCATTACGCACTGAAACTCCCCCGCCGCCCACGGTCACGAGCAATGGATTGTCACCCTGGGTCACGATGATGCCGGCCGCGCCATCGCCGGTGGAACCACCGAGTCCGCCACCACCGCCGCTGTCTTCGCGATCCGGAACAGCCTCGAATCGATCGACGCGCTGGCGGGTCGCCAGATCATAGACCCAGATTTCGGTACCGTCGAAATCGGCCGGATCATCCAATGGCTCTTCGCTTTGGCGCACGAGCGAATACAGTCGTCCCGTGGCCTGATGCACAGCCAGATTCTGGCTGCCCGCGATCCGCCAGGATTGCCGCCGATCACGATCGCTCAGCAGCGGCCAGGAATCACCAATTTCAGGACCGTTGGCGGATACCTGCAGTGAGTGTGCCAGTCCTTCGAACGACGCGAATATCCACTCGTCGCCAAAACGCGCTCCGTTTTCGCGAATGGGGTCCACCCCGGGATCGAAGAAACCCTGGATTCGAGCCTTCGAGCGTTCTGTACCGTCAGCGTTCAGCTCGACGTTTAACACATCACCGTTGGCACAAATCATGAAGAAGCGCCGATCGCCGGCGCCAAAGACAAGACTGCATCCGGGCGTGGCGATCTCGCCGACGAACGTGCGCGAATCGACGTCGACGACACTAATCGACTGCGCCGGGGTCAGATTGTAAACAGCGAGTAATCGGCCATCGTCCGTCATTGCCGTTGAACCGTCGACCGGCGACATCAGCGCACGCTTGGGTGGAATGACGATCTCACCTGAGACAGCCAGCGTGGCCGTATCGAATATCGTTACCGTGTCGGTCCGCTCGCCGCGGTTGCCGCGGGTTCTGAAAGTCTCCGGAACGAAGATCGACGAACCGTCACGAGACAGGCGCAGCGGTGCGGCGCCTAATCCCGTTCCGCCCAGACTGAGGAGACCGAGGAATCGGTCGTCGGTCACGTCGATCAGACTGGTCCCGACAAACACCCAATCGAATTCCGGTTCGGAAATCGTTTCACTGCGGCCGATCGTATCGAAACTCTGCGCAGAACAAAGACCACTGGCAACCGACAGTAATACGGTTGCGCGCCATCGAACAGGATTCATCGGGTTTGTCCTCTGATTTGCTATTGTCGCTGGCAATCGAACGGCCGAACTTCCACTTCCGGCCGGTAGATGAACTGCTTGCCGGTTTCGACCGGCGCGGTAAGATAGACAGGATCGTGAATCGTCAGCGAATAATCGAGCGTCGCTCCGTCCGGGGAGGGCGCAAATCGTTCTTCGAGCCAGGCCTCGAGGCTGAGCGGTATGCCAACCGAGTCGAAAGTACCGGAGTTGATCTTACTCGTCGTTACGATGAGGTCGCGACCGTCCATTCGCCCGACGGAAAAACCATGCAGTGAGTGTGGCTGTTCGGCTTCGTTCGGCACGTCTCGCATGTAGATAGTGCGAATCTGATCGTACTCCTCGATATGCAGCAGGATGCGGTCGCCTGCGTCGGTAAACTCCATCGGGTATGGCTGCTCCATGATCACCGGCATGCCTTTCGGCCGACAATCGATCGTCGGATCCTGCTCAAGATAATCGAAGCTCTCGTATGCAGCCCAGGCCGCATCATTCAGCGGATAGCTCCGAATATCGAAGCCCGGCACAAAACCTTCCGGGAAAAGCCAGCGCGCATTTCGCGCCTGACTCCATACCCGAAAAATGCCGCGATCCGCGTCCGCAGCAACGCCTTCAACCGCATTGAAGCGCTCGTTGCTGACGATCGCGTCATCGGAATAGATCGGCTCGGCGCCGAACGTCAACTCCGTTCCGCTCGGCAGTAAAACGTTACGGGCAAAAATGTTCTCGAGACCGCGCTTCGAAGGCCAGCCAGACACGCGTACCGTGTCGCCAACCCTGAGCAGGTCTTCAGTGATTCCCCAGCGCTGAATCCCGGCAATCGAGTAGGTTTCGATCTCCCAGATGGCTGCTTCGCCGCCGGCTTTCGGTGCGCGCATGAAGAACAGGACATGCGGGTTTTGCCACCGCACTTCGGTGATGACGCCCTCGATTTCCTGAAACCCTCCGCGCTCGAACCAGGCACCGACACTGTGGTGGGCCGCGGTATACGAACATAGCAGGAGCGACCCCGCAGCCATCGCGATACCTGCAAGCATTCGCAGCGTGTTCATCAGGCTTTCTTCAGCGTCTTGACGAGGAATATCACCAGTGCTGTCAGATCCATGCCGCCCCCCTGTTTTGAGCAGAGCATATCCGAGA
>JASFSB010000336.1:0-3719 GCA_050114615.1 Gammaproteobacteria bacterium | reverse complement strand
GCGCAGGATTTTCGGCGCGTCGCTGAAATCCGCGGCGCTGCAGCGCACATCGAGCCCGGCCGCACCGCATTGCCAGCGTTTTGCTGAAGTCGGTGCGTGACGATATGTGACGCGCAGCGCGTGCTCGAGCGCCGGCAGCGCAATACTGTCAGGTCGGACACTGCGCTCCGCGACGTACTCCTGCTCGATCTGTGCCCAGGCAGCATCGATCCACGGCTGATGCGCTTCGACGAACGACTGCACGATTTTTGGCCGGGTACCCCGCGGGACGACGAGTTCGACACCCAGCGGCGGACGCACATGCAGAAACATCCGCCTGGCGCGCGTGCTCTCACGGACGTGCAATCGGTTCAGATCCGGGCCGTCTGTTGCGGATTCGGCGTTACTTAAGAACTCGAGCTGCTCGGGCATCCGCTGCCTTCAAGCGACATGATCGGCTCGTATAATACCGCGCCATTGGTCGAAATTCGCGCGCTTCCGGTATGGAACTCATTGACGTCGGCGTCAACCTGACCCACGACAGCTTCGACGCAGACCGTGATGAGGTCATTGCTGCGGCAAAGCGCGCAGGCGTGCGCCGCATGATCGTGACCGGGACCACCGTTCAGGCAAGTCGCGATGCCGCTGCACTTGCCCGACGACATCCCGGCGACATGTTCGCCACAGCGGGCATTCATCCGCATCATGCAACGGAGTGCACTGCCCACGCGCTCTCCGAGCTCGGGATCCTGGCTGCCAGCGACCGCATCGTCGCCATCGGTGAGTGCGGGCTCGACTATTTCCGCAATTTTTCCCCACCGGATGTCCAGCGCGACGCATTCGAGGCACAGCTGCAGCTTGCCGTCGATCTCGAATTGCCCGTGTTTCTGCATCAACGTGAAGCGCATGATGACTTTCTGGCCATCGTCCGCAACTTTCGCTCCGGCATCGTCGATGCGCTCGCACACTGTTTCACGGGGTCTGCGACAGAACGCGATCACTACCTCGATCTCGATATGCACATCGGAGTGACCGGCTGGGTCTGTGATGAGCGGCGCGGCCATGATCTGCAGGCCGCCATTCCCGGCATGCCCCTTCAACGTCTGCTGGTCGAAACGGACGCGCCCTATCTCCTCCCGCGTACGGTCGAGCCGAAGCCGAAATCCCGCCGCAACGAACCATCGATGCTGCCGTGGGTCGTTCGGGAGGTTGCACGATTAAAAGAAACAGACGAAGAAGAAATAGCCGCGGCTTCGACCGCAAACGCCGAGCGGTTTTTCAGGCTGCCAGGTCCTGACAGGTAACTACGGCGTCGGCACGCGCTCGCGCAGCTCCTCGAACCAGTTCAGCACGACGTCGATGCGGTTAAAGTTTTCAGCACTATTCGAATCGTCATCGTCAACTTCCGGGCTCCTCGGCACGATGAAGCGCTCACCAGTCGGATCCGGATCCCATGTGCGGCCAAACAACTGCCACATATATTGGTCAGATTCCAGCTCCGAGACCGGTTCGCCGACACGCAGATTCGGTTCATACTCGACTGGCGCCGCGGATATTCCGTCACCGGTGACAAAATACAGCTGGGTGCCGTCGCGCGAAAAGACCGGCGAGTCACCTGTACCTACCGGGATCACTGTACGAAATACATCCGGGAACGGCCTGATGAGGATTTCGCTCTCCCCGCCAGCCGCCGAAATTTCTGAATGCGCAATCCAGGCACCGTTGGGTGAGATCGACGGCTCGTTCTGATTACCCGCACCAAACAACATCCGGGTCAACTGGTTGTTGTTCAGGTCGACCGTCGCGATATCCACATCAGTCGCGCTTTGCGCGTTGACGATGACGAGAGTCTGCTCGTCAGGTGTCAGCGACCACGGTAGCGGAAACGGAAAGCCATCGTCGGTGCCTGACGCGATATGCGAAATCTCGCCCGATTCGAGCTCGATCATCAGGATATCCAAGCCGTTCTCACCTGGCGAACGAAAATAAATCCGCCGGCTGTCGCCGGACCAGACCGGACCGTCGGCCACCTGCGGATCCGTCGCCATCAGACTGAGATTACGTGTGTTGCTGTCGTAGATCCATATCGCTGGTGGCGTGCTGCGGCCCAGCGATGCCCCGACGACGAGCGCGACTTTCGTGCCGTCCGGGGAGACGCGCGCGTGCGTGTAATCGTCAGGTCGGATCGGCAGCAGCTCTTCGCGACCGTTGCTGTCAACCCACACGACAGTCGTCTCGATCTGCTCCGTGCCGCCGGCAAGTGCCGGATCACCGGGAATGTTCACCAGCGTGCCGGTGTCAGATATGGCGAAATGCCCCGTGTCGGAAAGCCCGCCGCCCGAACGGCGCAGACCGTCCAGCAGCGGAACCGGCCCACCGCTGATTGCGCGCGCGACCGGATCGAAGGCGATCGCGAACAATGCCGTGCCCTGCGCATAGACGAGATGCCCGGTAGGCATGTAACGCGCGGCACCCCCACCCTGCCAGACAATGGTTCTGTCGTCACCTCCAATCGACTGCACGGCGACCTGCGCCGATTCATACCCGCCAGAGCTTCCCGGACCGCCAGGTACCACAGTGAACAGCACCGATCTGCCATCCGGCAGCAGCTGCGGGCTGTAGAGTCGCTCGTCATTGCTGCCAGCGACCAGCACTT
Organism: Gammaproteobacteria bacterium; assembly: GCA_050114615.1. Classification (GTDB taxonomy): domain Bacteria; phylum Pseudomonadota; class Gammaproteobacteria; order Steroidobacterales; family Rariloculaceae; genus JAHEEO01. The sequence goes on along the minus strand of JASFSB010000336.1, from coordinate 1,084 downwards.
CGACCGCCCCGCCATTAGCCGGGATGCTCACCACACCTTCGGCATTCGCAAACATGATCGTATCGTCCGTTGGCCATGTCAGGCTGTACTGAAAATTCGAGCCCCCGCTGGCCTCATGCAGCAAGACTGGTGCACCACCACTGGTCGGTACGCGTCTGATCTGATACGGGCCCGCATTCGCTCGAAGGTCAACGTAGGCGAGCCATTCACCGTCAGGCGAGTAAGCCGGCTGAGACGCACCGAGTGCACTGTCAGGATCCAGCGTACCGGATACGGGACGCGGCTCGGCGTCCTCGAGAATGCGCTGATAGAGCTGATTGTTTGCGACATAGGCGATTTTCGCCCCGTCCCTCGACGTCGAAATCATTGAAACGGCATCCAACGAAAACGACTGATCGTCCGGAAGTGGCGCCGTGAAACGCACAACCGAGGCGGCCAACGATTCGGGCATTGGACGCAGAAACCAGCCCGCCACGGCAGCGGCGAGCGCTGCCGCTGCGCCGACGCCGATCAGCGGCCAGCGCGACCGGGGCGCAGCCGCAACGGTGGCCTCAGACAGCGTCGTTGCGGCACCGCTCGGATCTGCCATCACCGCTTCGAGTTCGATGCGCACATCGGCGATGGAATGCAGTCGATTGCGCGGGCGCTTCGTCAGACAACGCTCGAGCACGTGCGTGATCTGCGGATGCAGCGGTTGCGGTAATCGACTCCAGTCCGGTTCCGTCTGCAACACGGCCGCCAGGATATGGGGCACCGTTTCACCGGAGAAAACCGGTTGTCCGGTCAGCATTTCGTACAGCACGACACCGAACGCCCAGATGTCCGCGCGCTGATCGGTCGCCTGGCCGCTGGCCTGCTCCGGACTCATGTAGCCGGCCGTGCCCAGCACGAGTCCCTGCTGCGTCATCGCGACGCTCAGTGCAGGGGAATGTGCAGGACTCGCTTCGCTCGGGTTGCCGGTGAAGGCTTTGGCAAGGCCGAAGTCGAGCACCTTCACAATGCCGTCGCCGGTCAACATAATATTGGCCGGTTTCAGATCACGATGAACAATGCCGTTCTCATGAGCTGCTTCGAGCGCTGCAGC
>JASFSB010000335.1:0-3720 GCA_050114615.1 Gammaproteobacteria bacterium | reverse complement strand
CTGCCGAAGCGGCGATCCGCGCGCTTCAGCACTTCCGGCTGCGCGTTGTCGTTGATGAAGGCAGGCAGAAATGCAATCTCCGTAACACCATCGCGATTCACGACGCAGCGGACGATTCCGGTCATGCGCGAATCCGGCGGAAAGTTATAGAGGCTGTCGAAATTCGGCTCCCAGCCGGGCGAGAGCGCCTGGATTTCACGAAAGCCCCTGCTGGCGGCATGTTCGGGCGTCATCCGCAGATCCATCGCAAAGTTCGACAGACTGTAGAAAATCGCGCGGCCCCGGTAAAACTCGATTCCTTTCAAAATATGGGCATGATGGCCGAGGATCAGATCGGCACCGGCGTCGATCGCGGCTCGGGCGACTTCGCGCTGATAGTCCGCGAGCACCGCAGGTATGAAGTGTATGCCCCAATGAATCGATACGATGACGATGTCGGCGACTTCCTTAGCGGCCGCGATATCGTCATTGAGCGCTGCCAGATCCTCTTTGTGCGCCCAGGTATGAATGCGTGCCGGCGTACCGGGCTGATCGGTCTCGACCTGTTCATACAATGTATGGGCGCGCATCGGCACGCAGCCGGAGCGTTTTTCGGTAGCCCAGTAATCCTGCGGCAAAATCGATGAACACGCCAGAAACGCGACGCGAACGTCGTTGACGGTTCGAATCACCGGCGCACGCGCGTGCGCGATATCCGGCCCGGCACCCACGACGTCCAGCCCCGCGGCCACGAGATTGTCCAGCGTGTCGCTGAGACCATCCGGTCCCCAGTCCATGCAATGGTTGCCCGCGAATGACACGACATCGATACCGGCATCTCGCATTGCGCTTGCCGAAGCAACCGGACCGCGGTGCGTATGGCGTGCCTGCGGCATTCGCGATCCACGCGTCGTCAGATTGCATTCGAGCTGACAAAAGCCGATGTCGGCCCGCCGCAAAGTGTCGCGGACGAGCGCGAAACATTCGCGCGGATCCTCGCGGTCCGGCGCGATGTCGCCGACCGCGTGAAGTATCGCAGTCATTGGCGGCGTGCCTGGAATTTCAGCGGTACCGACAGCGCCCCGATTTCCGGAAAACGCGTCGGCACGATCTCACCGTCGAGCTCGAATCGTTGCGTTCGCGCAAGCATTTCCTCCAGGGCCACACGCAACTCGAGCCTGCCGAGCGCTGCCCCGGGGCAATTGTGCGGCCCGCGGCCGAAGGCCAGGTGCATCCCGAGATTAGGCCGGTGCAGCTCGAACTCCGCACCATTCGGGAAGACCGTTTCGTCCCGGTTGGCCGAAGCATAGACGAGCGCAATCGGCTCGCCCGCGGGTATTGTGCGGCCGCCGATCTCGACATCCTTCACCGCCGTTCGCGCGAATCCGCGATAAGGCGTATACAGCCGAAGGAATTCTTCTATCGCATCCGGAATCAGTGCCGGTTCGTTGCGCAACCTGTCCTGCAACGACTGATCGCGGCAGAGATGAACCGATATGCTGCCGACCATGACCATCGGCGCCACCATCCCGACGACCAATACCTGACGCACTGTACCGACGATCAGATCATCGGGCAGCGGCTGTCCTTCGTAACGCGCGGCGAGCAGTGCGCTGGTCGGATCGGTGGCCGGGTCGCGCGGCCTGGCTTTTCGATCGGCGACTATTTCCCTCGCGAGCCCATACAACTCCAGGCTCGTTTCCTTCATCGAATCATCGACCCCTGACTGCACGGCGAGATTGAATGCACGCCCTGCACGATGCAGCTGCTCGAGGCGATCCTCCGGCATGTTCATCCACTGACCAAACACCTGCACCGGCATATGGCTCGAAAAATCGCTGCAAATGTCGCCGTGCCCGCGCTCGATGATCGGGTCGAGCAGCTCTGCGCAGAATCCTCGAGTGACCGGTTCCAGTCGCGCCACGTACGCTTCGGCCAGCAGCGGGTTGATCGCACGGCGATATGGCGTATGTTCCGGCGGATCGAAGTGCAGCGGCGGCCTGCGGCCCGTGAACGCAACTTTGGGGACGACGTTTTGCTTCGATGTGACGAAAGTGCGTGAATCGCTCGCGGCTGCCCTGACATCCTGATATTTCATCAGCGCCCAGAAGCCGCCCCAGGCATCGGAATGCGCGACCGGACATTGTTCGCGCAGCCGTGCGTATTCCTGATTGGCGCTGTCGAAGGTCTCCGGTGCGAGCGGGTCGAAGTCCTGTATCGGGTCGGTGCTCATATCAAGCTGGCCTGCACGCGCAGCAACCTGTAGCGACGCCGTGAACGGCAAGGTCCGTGATAATAGTTTATGTTGTCAACTATTTGTAGTTTTAACCAACAATCTCATACGCTACCGGTCCTGCGGAATGACCGGCAACACGATGTTCGACGGCCTCGCCGGGGAACGATGAACCGTCAGAGTCGGCCGGATATTGTCCCGGGCGCTCGGATCGTTGCTCGGCGACAATGCCGGATGCAGCTGAAACGTTGGCCAGTCGGCGCCGGCCAGGGAGACACGGATTCGATGTCCCGCCCGAAACGTCCAGGAAGTCGGCATCAGGTCCAGCGTGGATTTAACGACCGAATCATCGGCAAAGATGCGCGCAACGTAATCGGATTCCCGAAATCCCTGCCACGGGAGTTCAGGTTTGATGTCGATGCCGGCCTGAGGTGCGGCAATCGTATCGTTGTCCTGCGACGCGGCGAAGTTTGCGCGCAGCGCACCTTCGGTCACGACGAGCGCCTGACCGTCTTCGTCGACGTCTTCCAGGTAGACGAAGATGTCGCCGTCGTTCGCGGTCGAGCTCAGCCAGACCTCCACGACCGGGTGTCCCGTCACTTCGACATCCTCGGTGAGCGGCGTAGTGGTGTAGCTCTGGCGCCTGCGATCCTGCGTCGTCGCCGCCATCGGCGCAGCGAGCCGGCTGGCCAGGAAATTCCAGCGATTCGCGCCGTTGTCTCGCGAATCGGCGCTGAGATCGACAGCGTAATCATCGGTACCCGGCGCCAGCGGTTCCTCGATGCTGAGCATGCCATCGGACCGAAAATAAAACTCCGTGAGCTGTTGCCGAGCGAGTGGCCATTCGTCTTCGAAGCGCCAGCCTTTGAATGGGACAAACAGGTAAATGGGCGGCTCCGTGTCGATGCCGTTGTCGATACCTTTGAGGTAGCGATCGAAAAACCGAAGCTTTTCCCGGTTGAGCGACTCCGCCGTCTCGGTTACTCCGAAATACGACCAGTACGGCCCGACTCCGGGCGCACCGACGCTTGCAGGGAAACCGGCATGCACTGCGGGCGTCATCATCAGCTTCGTCGGCGTATGGCCATGCAAGGTACTGAACCATTGTGTCCCACAGCGAGCGTGATAATCGAACCAGCCGCCGCGATAGTAGACGGCGATACCGGAATCTGCGATTTCGGCAGGCCTGGCAGCCGGCCCGATATCCGTGAACGAGTAACTCGAACCCGGCAGCACCGAATCGCGGAACGGTGCGCCGGCCAGCATCGCCTCGGAGATGTTCGTGTTTTGCTGATGCGAACGAGAGGCGCGATAGTAGATATCCTCTCTTTGTTCGCCATCGGAATAAACGGGCGGTCCATCGTCCAGAAACGTACCGTTGCCGTTTTGGTCGATCGGGATTTCGTCTGCCAAATCACCATCCTGGTCTTCGTCGATGACCGGCACCGACGGCAGCATGCTGCGCGTGCCATTGCCTGTTGCGGCGACGTACCAATTCTCGTCATCCC
>JASFSB010000334.1:0-3723 GCA_050114615.1 Gammaproteobacteria bacterium | reverse complement strand
GTCGAACCTCATAGCCACTGATCCTGACGTTCAGCGGTTTCGGGCGCGGGAGCTGCGCCCGGCGAACGGCTGCACGCTGAATCGGTGTTCGCGCGTCACCGCTCGACACGAATTGCTGCAAACACCTGCGGATCAATTGCCCGCTGACAAGACGTTTCGGGAGATAGTCCGATGCCCCGGCCTTCATGACGCTTACCGCGAGCAGCTCATCCGAGGCCTTTGCCAGTAACACGATGCGAACGTTGGCCTCGGGCTCGATGCGCGCCGTCGTCGCGCGAATCCATGTTTCCACCGAACCGTCCGTCGCCCGCTGGAGCGTATCGTAGTCGGCAATCAGAACCGTATCCGTCGCGCCAACCAGCACGCTCGCTATGATGTCGGCGTTTTCGGCACCCATGCCCTGTGCCCGGCTCACATACTCCAGAGGGTCGACGATACTGACGAGCTCATGTCGAAAGCCCGGATTATCATCAATCACAAGAACGGCGACTTCGCGGCTCAATTCGTTGCTCACCTGATCAACACCGCGGCAAGGACGGCGGGACAGTACAAGTCTCGACGTTCTCGCAGTCTCGCGAAGTGAGACGTTTCACAGAATGTGGGCCACAGGCGTTTGCGGCGTGAACAACGTGAGCGCAAGCACGCTCGACGATGCGCGAAAACCCGGCCCCCGCCATGGCGGCGGTCGGGCCCACAGGACTCTTCGGGCTGATTGCTGTCCCTGCAAAAGGCCTTTCGGGATACGACGCAAGAGCGCGTAAGGAGCTGGAGGCTGTTCCGGCACAGACCGCGGATGTAACCAATTAGCCTGCTCGTGCGTCGTACACGGTACGGGCCTCGGGCAGGCGACAACTCCCGGTTCCCCCTCCCTCTCGCGTCCCCTGCTGTCCTACCGAGGCCCGCGTTTTTCTTGCGGAGCGCCCGATCCGGGCTCTCGATAAGCAGCCAGGCGTCAATCAGCGTTTCAGTCAGCTTCCAGACCGCTGGGCACATCGACGTTTTCGGACTCGAGCGTCAAACCCGAACATTGCGCGATGAAATCCAGAACAATGCTGAAATCGACGGTTTCGCGGTTCCCCTGCCCCATCGAACTCTGCATTACCTCACGACAGGCAGCCGCCGAGTGCATCGGTACCTCATGCCTGCGGCCCAGCGCCAGACCGAGGTCCATGTCTTTGCGCATGAGTTCCGGGGTAAAAGTCACGCTCCAGTCGAGGTTTACCCATCCAGGTGTCTTGTAACGGGTGAACACGGAACCCATCACGCTCTTATTGATGAAATCGAGAAACGCATGCCGTGAGACACCTGACTTTTGCGCAAGCACTGTCAATTCAGCGAGCGACTCGGTTACGACACCCAGCAGAACGTTGTGGCAGATCTTGACGATACGCGCCAGTTCACCATCACCGACGTATGTGACGCCATGCCCGCCGATGATCTCGAGCAGGGTCTGAACCCTTTCGAAAGCGGCCTGAGGTCCGGATGCGACGATGCTGAGCTTGCCGGCCCTGACACACTTGGCGTTCCCGCTGACCGGCGCTGCAACGAACTGCACACCGCGCTCGGCGAGCCGCCTGCGCACTTCGGCAGAAACTTCCGCCGAAATTGAAGTGCAGTCCACGACGATGTCGGGCGCTGAGCCGCTGGACATGACGCCGGCGGTACCGAAAAGGACTTCAACGAGATGATCCTGTGTCGCGACCATCGTGAATACGACGTCTTTGCCCGCAAGTTCCGAAGGCTCGTCGACGATACGGGCACCGTGAGCAGCCAGAGGCTCGGCCTTCGAACGAGTTCGATTCCAGATCGCTACATCGCATCCGGCTTTCGCAAGCCGCTCGACCATCGCGAAACCCATTCGCCCGGCGCCAATCCAGCCCAGTGAACCTGGCTGTGAAACCCTGGTGTCCAACCTTTTGAATCTCCCTCGCAGTGCCGCGCCAGTGTAGCATCACGACTAAAGCGAAGCGGAAGGACGCTGTGTACGAAGGACGCAATCTGATTGGAGCAAACTGGCAGCCGGCAACGGACGGAGCAACATTCGAGCAGCGCAATCCTGCAAGGCTGGGCGAAGTGACCGGCATCTTTGCGGACTCCTCTGCAACGGACGCCGACGCAGCTATTGCAGCAGCCGCGAATGCTTTTCCGCAGTGGCGCGCTACCTCGCCACAGTCCCGCAAACGCCATCTCGATCAGGCGCTGCAGCAAACGATCGCGCGCCGCAAGGAAATCGCGGCGACGATCACTCGGGAAAACGGCAAGACGCTGGCTGAGGCGACAGCGGAAGTCGACTCGGCCATCAGGGAGATGGACTACCAGATCGCCGAAGGCCTGCGACTTTGCGGCCAAACGGTCCCGGTCGATGTCGAAGGAACGCTTGCCTATACGACGCGTGTAGCCCGCGGCCCGGTCGGCGTCATCACGCCCTGGAATTTTCCGTTCAACGTACCGGGGCGCAAATGCGTGCCGGCGCTGATGGCGGGTAATACGGTCGTTTTCAAGCCCGCCAGCCTCACACCGCGCACAGGCCTGTTCTTTACCGAATTACTCGCGAATACCGGACTGCCGCCGGGCGTGATCAACTGCGTGACCGGAGGCGGCGGGGTCGTCGGCAACGCGATCGTCTGTGACCAGCGCATCAAGGCCGTTTCATTCACAGGCTCGACAGCAGTGGGCAAATCGATTCAGGCGCAGGCTGCACGCAATCTGACTCCGACGCAGCTCGAACTCGGCGGCAAAAACCCGGCAATCGTCATGCATGACGCAGATCTCGAGCTCGCTATTGCGGAAATCATGAAAGGCGCATTCGCCTGCTCCGGCCAGTGGTGCACGTCGACGAGCCGGGTGATCGTGATGGAGGAAATCGCCGAATCACTGACTGCGAAACTGGTCGATGCGATCAGCGGACTGCGGGTTGGCGACGGGGCCGAAGCCGACTGCGATATGGGGCCTGTGTGCGGCGCAACTCAGAAGCAGGACATACTTCGCTACATCGAGCAGGGACGAAGCGAAGGGGCAAACCTGCGCATCGGCGGTGATGTACACGAACGTACCGATGAAGAAAACGGCTGCTTCATCTCGCCGACGCTATTCGATCGCGTCACGCCCGATATGATCATCGCGCGGGAAGAGATCTTCGGCCCGGTGCTCATCGTTATCGTCGTGCGATCGTTCGAGGAGGCCGTGACAGTCGCGAACGACATCGCCTACGGTCTGTCTTCATCGATCTTTACGCGTGATCTGAAAAGCGCGTTGACATATATGGAACGAGCCGAAGTCGGACTCGCGCACGTGAATCTCATGTCCGCACTAAAGGAGCCACAACTGCCTTTCGGCGGCGTAAAGGACTCCGGCGCCGGGCCGCCCGAAGCCGGCTCTGAGGGCATCGAATTCTTTACCGAACATAAGACCTGCTATATCAGGTATCGCTGAACTTCGACATTCACGTGGATATAATGCGCGCCACAGTCGCGGCGCCCGCAGGCGGGGCTTTATCGTCTTCCTTTACCTTGCGGCCGGAAATGACGCTGGATGCGTCGCATGTCATTTTGCCGAGACTGCTCAATTCGGAGAGCCTTGTCATGAATTACGCAGAGATTCACCCCAACTGGGACCGCGAACCCGAATACATTACCGAGGGGTTCTCCGTTGAAATTACGGCTAAGGACGTCGAAGGACTTCGCGACGCCGCACCGAATCTTCCACCTGACACGCCTGTTGCAG
>JASFSB010000333.1:0-3728 GCA_050114615.1 Gammaproteobacteria bacterium | reverse complement strand
GACTTCTTCGGGAAAGATCACGGAGCGATTTCGTCGCCCGAATTTCGGCACGCTCGAAATCGACGTTACGATCGAAGACCCGAAGGCGTACACCGAGCCGTTCACGGTGCGCGTGAACCAGAAAATCATGCTCGACACGGACCTGATCGAATTCGTCTGCATCGAGAACGAAGTATCCTCACAGTACTACTATGAGTCGGATCCCTGAGTTCGGCGACCGCGCGATGAGCCTCACCTTGTTTCGCAGAATGCTGCTCGTCGGAACGGCTGTAACGTGCGCTGCCGTTCCTGTACTCGCGCATCATTCGTTTGCCTCGGAGTTCGATCGGGAACAGCCGTTTCGGATCGAAGGAGCCGTCAATAACATCGAATGGACGAATCCGCACGGCTGGCTGCACGTTGATGTGCAGGAGGACGGCAGGACGGTGACCTACGATATCGAACTGACCAGTCCGAGCACGCTGATGCGCAACGGCTGGCGCAGGAACGACCTGATGCCCGGCGATGCGGTCGTCATCACGGGATACCGGGCGCGAAACCGCTTCCATGTGGGCCGCGCTACCGGTATCAGCCGCGCTACCGGCGAGGCCATTTACGGGCAGGGCATCGACGACTGAGCGCGCTGTCCGATCAGTTTGGATCGGCTCGATCCGCCGGCATGTGGAAGTTGATTCGCGCCTCGTCGAACTGGCCTGCGTTGTAGCGCAGATAATGCAGTCCTTCAATCGCGTGTGCGTAGCGCAGCGGCCCGACGTCGACCGGGTGCAGGCCGATACCGGTAGTCAGCTCGGCAACCACCTGTTTCGCCCGAGCGTCGTCACCTGCAATCGGTATGCTGACCGGACCGCCTGCAACGCTCGGATCGAGCATCGTGTAGTAACCCAGTGAGCTAAAGGCCTTCACGACCAATGCGTTCGGCGCGACTGCCTGGATGCGCTCGGCGTTGGAATCGTGAAACGCGAAATCACGTAAGCCGTCCTCGGCGATGCGGCGCGGGTTGGTCGGGTCGATGACGATGCGCCCGGACAGATCGCCGAGCGCGCGGGTGACCGCTTCGACGACTTCCCAGGGCACGGCCAGCACGACGATTTCCGCCTGCTGCGCCGCGGCGCGCTGCGTTGTGGCGCTGGCGTCGACTCCCGAGGCGGCGACCAGATCTCGCACGTCGGGGCGTGTCGGGTCGCGTGAACCGTAGACGATCGTGTGGCCGAGTTCCGCGAAGCGCTGCCCCAGGGCGCCGCCGACATTGCCGGTGCCAATGACTGCGATCGTCTCCGCCGAGACAAACGACGCGCTGGCGAGAAACAGGGCGAATATGGAAACGGAATCAAATATGCTTCGACGCATCGCCAGTCACTCCGGACGTGGTGAACCAGCCGACGATTATAGGCTTCCCGCCCGGGATCGCAGCTTTGCGAAGCGCTGCGTTATTTATGCGTCCATCCGATACTGAACGATCGCCGCACGCTCGTCGCTGACGACTGCCGTGTTGATCGCGTGCCAGACGAAATGAAAATACGCTTCGTCGTCGTCATGGTCTTCGAGATGCGAAATCAGAAACAGCGCCAGCACTGCAAACCATTCTGCTTCCACACGGTCGGATTTTTCGCGATCGACGAATGCCTCGAGGTATTCGAGGAGCAGATGCACAGGGTTGTTGACGGCAATGTCTTCTATGTCGATCGCGAAATCGTAATCGCTGAGAATCCGCTCGATTCGCGCTTCACGCCGCGCGATCTCATCCGCTGGCAGGTGCGCCAGCAGTCTGAGCGCGGCAGCGCGCATTTCGTCGATCGTGTCCATCGCCTGGCCAGATTAGCCGGAATCGTGCCGACAATCGCGATGTGCCCCACATTTTCGCATTTTGATCGCGCCCAAAAGCGCCGCAGCGGCAACTGCACACTAGCTCAACAGCCTGTCCTGCCAGCGAGTCGGCAGCAGTCGCGTGACAGCGCTGGCGAAATATGTCGGCGCTGTGACGAAGTATCTCGCCCGCGGGCGCGATGACTCCAGGGCATGAATCAGTTTTCGTGTCACGGCGGAAGGCGGGCGCTCGAAGCGGTCTTTCCTCCTGTCCCGCCGATAGAGTCGCGGACGGAACGTTTGCTCGTAGAATCGGCGGTGCCTCGAGGATTGCCAGTCGACCCACTTTTCGAAATGCGGAATTGCGTTTTCGCGAATCCGCGTCGCGATGGGGCCGGGTTCGATCAGGATGTACCTGATCGGCCCGTGTCGGTTCTCCCGGCGCATTGTGTCGGTGAACGCTTCCAGCGCAAACTTCGTCGCGTTGTAGGCGCCGCGAAAGCCGATGGCGGTGATTCCCAGGACGGAGGAACAGTTGATGACCCGAGCATCTTCAGCGGCAACGAGCAGCGGCATACAACGATTGATCAGATCGATCTGGCCGAAGACATTGACCTCGAATATTTCACGCAATGCTGCACGCGGCACATCTTCGACCGCGCCCGGGATCGCGAAGGCTCCGTTGTTGAACAGTGCATCCAGCTTCCCGCCATTGCGCCGCCCGACTTCTTCCGCTGCGGACTTCAGCGATGCTTCGTCCGCATAGTCCAGACGAAAGCTCTCGAGGCCGAGCGCACGCAGCGCCGCGCAATCGGACTCCTGACGACAAGTCGCAAAGACGCGCCAGCCCCGTGCGTGCAGCGTGACGGCAGCGTCGCGGCCGATGCCGCTCGAGCAGCCGGTGATCAGGATCGATTTGGTCATGTCTGTCATTGCGGATGGATGCCTGAGCGTATTATCGTTTCGAGGTGAGAAAATACTGCACGAAATGTTCGCTCAGATCAGGTCAACGAGGAGACGTCGCAGTGGTGAGTCGATTAGTGCATTTGCTTGCGGTCGTCGGCGCCTTTGCCGTCGCGCCGGCGCGGGCACACCATTCGTTTGCGGCTGAATTCGATTACGACCTGACGGGCACCATCGAGGGTGAGGTCATCGAGGCGCTCTACGTGAATCCACACGCACGCTATTTCGTCGCAGTCGTCGACGATGCTGGCAACGAGCAGATCTGGGATGCGCAGACGCGCAGCACCAGCGCGCTGACGCGAGTCGGCTGGACGCGGGAGCTGATCAAGGTCGGTGACCACGTCGTGCTGGAAGGCAATCTGGGCAACAACAACACGCGCAAGATCTGGATCAGAAAGGCCACGATGGCCGACGGCCGCATCATCACTCCGGTCGCAGCCGCGACTGAGCAATGAACATGATAGGCCGGTTCGCGTCTCCGCTGCTGGCTTTCGGCACGTTGTCCGGTATTGCCTTATCGTCGCTTGCTCAATCCGCAGCGCAATTCGAAGGAGACTGGCACCTTACGCTGAATGACGGCGACGCCGAGCATTCAGGTGTTCTGGAGATCGAGACTGACGCCGGGGAACTGCAGGCATTCGTCGACGGCGGGCCGGCGACGCTGCACGTTACCGGCGATCGGATCGAACTGGAATTCGACACGCGCGACGGCGGCGGACGTCTGCTCAGTTACCGTCTGACCGGAGCGCTTACAGACGATTCGATGCGCGGAGAGCTGCAGCCGCCGCTCAACGCGCCGGTCGGTGTCTGGCATGCGCAGCGGATACTCGAGCAGACACCGCAGCCGCCCAGGCCCGTCGATTTCACGGGCATCTGGTCACGGACGTCTCCCGGTCTCGCGAAGGTCCATCTGGATTACACGCCCGCTGCCCAGGCGGTCGTCGAGACTTATGATTACCTCG
>JASFSB010000332.1:0-3732 GCA_050114615.1 Gammaproteobacteria bacterium | reverse complement strand
CGCGCATCGACACGACGTCGTGACGGCGCTCGATAACACCTTTGCGGGATTGCACAACCATGGCGATTTCGATATCGATTACTTCGTCCACAGTCTGACGAAGTACGCCAACGGTCATGGCGATACGATGGGTGGGATCGTCATCGGGTCAAAGGAAAAACTGCGCGCGATCAAGCCCCTGGCAGTCAACATGGGGCCGACGCTCGATCCGGGCGCAGCATTTCTGATTCTGCGCGGGATGAAGACCTATTTCCTGCGTTATCGTCAACATACGCAGAACGCGACCGCGATTGCTGAATACCTCGAGGCTCACCCGCAGGTATCGCGCGTATGGTATCCGGGTCTCGAAAGCGACCCCGGATTCGCGCTTGCGCAAACGCAGATGAATGATACAGGCGGCGTAGTGTCTTTCGAGCTGAATGCGGACAAGGCCGGCACGCACGCGTTCATTGATGCGTTGACGCTGTTTGCCACGACGGCCAGCCTCGGCTCGACGGAATCACTCGTTTCTCCGGTGAGACTGTTCCTTGGCAGCGACCTGTCGGCCGATGAGCTCGAGCGATCGATGATTACGGACTCGACGGTGAGACTCGCGGTCGGTGTCGAGCACATCGATGATCTCATCGCTGATCTCGAGCAGGCATTCGCCGTAGTCCGCTAGTTTTCCCGTTCGTCAGGCACTACGAAATCGTGCTCCGGATGCTGCACGATCAGGACCGGACATGGCGCATGGCGAATGACGTTTTCGGTCACGCTGCCTGCGAACAGATGCTCGACGAAGCCCATGCGGTGCTTACCCATGATGACGAGTTCCACGTCGAGTTCGCCGGCGCAGGCAATAATCGAGTCGCCGGGTTTGCCGGATTCCGCAGGACGAATGATGTATTCCACCTGCGCAGCCTGCGCATCATTCGCGTCCAGCAGCTCGGCGAGCTCCTCGCGTGCGGCGTTTCTGGCCAGTGACTGCCGCGTATCGGCGTCTTTCGCCGGCTCCGGCGGCGCCGTTTCGGGCAGTAATTCCTCGATGACTCGTTCCGTTTCGATCGCAGATTCGAAGTCTTCCTTCGAGAGGACGTGAACGATGTAGAGTTCTGCATCGAACTGCCGTGCGAACGCAACGCCATAGCGGATTGCGGCTTTCGACGGCTCGCCGAGATTCGTTGGAACGAGAATTCGATTCAGCGCAAACAATTGGTTGTTCCTTGTTCTTCGAACGGCTTATGCTTTGTCGTCAGTTTCGTCTGCGAGACCGGAATGTCAACTGTATGGCGGTATGTACTGATTACCTTCGTGCTGAGCGGCTGTGGACGCGAATCCGAGCCCGGCTCCGCACTGATGGACCTCGAGGCGCCCGTACTTGCCGCGGAGCTGGCTGCCGGACACGTCACAGCCGAGCAGGCGACACTCGCTGCGCTCGAGCGAATTGCCGCAATCGACGACTCCGGCCCGACACTCAATGCCATCATCGAGGTGAACCCCGAGGCCCTGGCGATCGCCCGGGCGCTCGATTCACAGTTTGAACGCACCGGCCCGAGCGGTCCGTTGCACGGTCTGCCCGTGGCCATCAAGGCGAATATCGATACCGCTGATCGCATGTCGACGAGCGCAGGCTCACTCGCACTCGCCGGACATCACGCCGCTGAGGATGCCGCGCTCGTTGCGCAGCTTCGCGAGGCCGGTGCGGTGATCGTTGCGAAAACCAACCTGAGCGAGTGGGCGAATTTCAGAGGCCAGTCCTCATCGAGCGGCTGGAGCAGTCTCGGTGGCCAGACGAAAAACCCGTACGCGCTCGATCGCAGCCCATGCGGTTCCTCCAGTGGCTCCGCTGTTGCGGTGGCGGCGCGCATGCTGCCGCTGGCGGTCGGAACGGAAACCGACGGCTCGATCGTTTGTCCGGCCGCGTTGAACGGTGTCGTCGGTATCAAGCCGACACACGGCAGTGTGAGCGCGCAGGGCGTCATCCCGGTTGCGGCGAGCCAGGACGTTGCCGGGCCGTTCGCGAGAACGGTGCGCGGCGCAGCGCTGCTGCTCGCGGCGATGCAGGGCACCGCAGAGACCACGAAGAGGTTCCCCGAACTCATCGAGCGAGAGGATCTCAGCGGCGTTCGTATCGGCGTGCTGCGGGCATACGTTGGAGCAGGCACCGTGCCCGCCCTGGAGGCGCAATATGGGGAATGGCTCGAAATGCTCGAAGGCGCCGGGGCGGAGCTGGCAGATCCGGTCGGGCTGAGCCTGCCGGCTGCACTGCGCCAGGCGGAGGTGGAAGTACTGCTGTACGAATTCAAGGCCGGTATCGATGCGTATCTTGCCCGGACAAACGGCTCGATCGCATCGCTTGCGGCGCTGATCGAGTTCAACGAAATGAATGCGACGCAGGTCATGCCGCATTTCGGTCAGGAGCGCTTCGAGATGGCGCAGCTGCGCGACGATCTCACTGACGCGGCTTACCGCGACGCTCAGGCGAAACGCGCGGAGTTGCGCGATCAGTTACGGTCGCTGTTCGCGCAGCGGGACATCGATGCGCTCGTTGCGCCTGTGTCGGGTCCGGCATGGAAGATCGACTGGGAAAACGGCGACACCTTCGCCGTATCCAGCAGCTATGTCGCTGCGGTGTCGGGCTATCCGAGCATTGCAGTGCCCGCCGGGCTGGCGGACGGTTTGCCGGTGTCGATCGCGTTCATTGGTCCGCCGGATTCTGAGGGCGCGCTGGTCGGGATTGCAGCCGTATTCGAGGCGCTGCGCGGCCCGCTGCCAAAGCCGCGGTTTCTCGCGACTATCGACTGAGGGAGGAGAATCAGATGAGTGTGAATTTCCTAAGCCGCCGGCCTGCACATCTGGGTCTCGGGGCGAAGATCGAAATTGAACCGGAATTCGAAGGCAACATGGACTGGTATATGGCCTACGGTGCGCGCCATGCCGACGACGGGCTCGAGGGCAGGCTGGTCAGTATGCATACTTTCCGGGAATCATGGCCGAGCTGGGAAATGCATCCCAACGGTGATGAGCTCGTCTTGTGTGTGGCGGGCAGCCTGACGCTCCATCAGGAGCACGCTGACGGCCGCACAGCGACGGTCACGCTGAATCCCGGCGAATACGTCATCAATCCGCCAGGGACCTGGCATACCGCCGACGTCGAACATGAAGCCACCGGCGTTTTCATTACGGCGGGTCAGGGTACGGAAATCAGGCCACGTGAGTGAACGGGTTCACTCGCGGACCGGCACGATAATCCAGGTTCGCTTCCTCAGGCCAGCTTACGGGCTGTATGTGCGCTGAGCCATGCAGCAAACTCATCGTGCGGCAGTGGTCTGGAGAAGTGAAACCCCTGGAGACGGTCGCACCCGAAATGCACGAGTGCACGGGCCGTTTGTTCGTCTTCAACGCCTTCCGCAGTTACCTGCATTCCGAAGCCTCTCGACAACTGGATGATGGCATTCACGATTTTCTTGTCGCCTTCGTCCTTCAGCATGTTGAGCACGAAAGACTTGTCGACCTTGAGCTCATTTGCGGGGATGCTCTTGAAATATGCAAGCGACGAATAGCCTGTGCCAAAGTCATCGATTGATATCTGTACCCCAATGTCACGCAACGAGTGCAGCACGGAAATGCTGACGTCGGGTCTGCTCATCACTGCGCCCTCCGTCACCTCGAGACATAGCCGAGACGGCTCAAAATCCCACATGCCCAATGTGTTCTGAACCATCGCGACGATTTCGGTATCGATCAACATGC
>JASFSB010000331.1:0-3740 GCA_050114615.1 Gammaproteobacteria bacterium | reverse complement strand
TACACCCCAGTCGCGACTCTGGTACCGGGACTCGAGCGAAGAAGGCGATAACGATTTAACGTCCCGGTAAGTAGAAACACGGCTTGGCCGAGGCGCCGGTATCCCCTATGCTTGCCGGATGCGAACACTCACGACAACGCTTTGCGCGGCCTTACTGGTGTCGGCCTGTGCTTCGACCCCGCCGCCACCGGACGCCAATCGCTCCTTTGCCACGCACTGCGCCTCCTGCCATGGTCCGCTCGGCGAAGGCGACGGGCCGATGGTCAGTGTCATGCGCATCAACGTGCCGAATCTGCGCCATCTCAGTGAGCGCAACGGCGGCGTGTTTCCGGCCGACGCAGTCGCCAGTTACATCGACGGCCGAAATCTCCCCGCCTCACACGGCGACCGAGTCATGCCCGTGTGGGGAGACGTTTTCGATACCACATCCAGAATCGTGCGGGACGCCGAAGCGGCGGAGCAGCGCATCGCCGACATCGTCGAGTTACTGAGGGAAATGCAGTACGACTGATCGCCGGTTTCTGCGATTCATTCGCGCAAGCTCGTCCCTGAGCTTCTGTTTCTTATCAACTATGGCTTTCTGAATACGAACACCGCGCGGTCGGTCATACCGCGCGTTCCCGGCGCGAAGATCGGTGTCGTGCGGTCGTCATTGGGATGTGCCAGCAGATCACTGTCGACGTCGAGCACGAATCCGGCGGCGGTGACTTCCTCGACGATGACGTCGGACCCGACGCGATGCACGGATTCGGCACTGGACCAGCCTGCACCGTCAGGAGCCTTGTGATCGATGACGACATAGCGTCCCCCGGACCGCAACGCACCAAAAGCTTTTTCGTTCAATACGGCGGTATCGACTCCCCACGGCTGCATGTCGTGGTAGTGATTCACGATAAATACGATATCCACACCGGCCGGGAACCTGGCGTCCGCATAATCGGCGAGCGTGTAACTTGCATTCGAATGCATAGCGACCAGTGCGCGTGAGCCTTCCGCACCGAACTGCTCCGACATGGGCAGATCGATCATATCGACCTGGCCATCCGGTCCCACCGCATCGATCAGCATCCGACTGTAGTAGTTGCCGAAACTGCCGAGCTCGATGACGTGGTCACCCGCCTCGATCCCGGACAGTGCCAGCACTTCTGCCGGCCGCCGCCCGGCATCGCGCGCACGATCTTCGGCAGGCCGTGAACCCGACTCAACGGCCGCGCGAATATGCGCCGGCGTATCGGCAGGAATGACATAGTTCTGCGCCAATGCGCCGATGGACAGCAGCAAGCCACAGGCCAGCCCGAGTGATGAAGCCAGTCGACTGGATGACAGGTCTCGACGTGCGGAAAACATAACAGCGCCCCTGGGTGTGATTGATCGCCTATTGTCCCTCCTGAGCGCGAAAGACTCAAAGCCTCCTGATGACCTATCATCGATGAATGTTTCCGATCCGCGACGACAACCCGACGTTTCTGACGCCTTACACGACATACGCGCTCATCGCAGCCAATATCCTCGTCTGGACGTTCGTTCAGGGGCTCGGCTCCGATCCGGCGCTTGCACGTTCGTTATGCCAGCTCGCACTGATCCCGGGCGAGCTCCTCCAGACACTCGCAACAGGAACGAGAATCCCGATCGGCCCGGGCACCGTTTGCGTGCTGACCGGCGAAAGCAACTGGATCACGCCGCTGACATCGATGTTCATGCATGGCGGATGGACACACATCATCGGCAACATGTGGTTTCTGTGGATTTTCGGCAACAATGTCGAAGACTCGATGGGGAGTTTTCGATTCGCGGCGTTCTATGTGCTTTGTGGCCTTGCAGCGGCAGCGGCGCAGATATTTTCCGATCCCGCGTCCGCCGTACCGATGGTCGGCGCCTCCGGGGCGATCGGCGGCGTCATGGGCGCATACGTCCTGCTGTTCCCGCGGGTGCGCGTGCACATGCTGATTTTTCTCGGTTTCTTCATCACGACCGTGGCCGTACCGGCCATCTTCATGCTCGGCTACTGGTTTGCCGTGCAACTGATCAGCGGAGTTGCAACTTCCAGTGCAACGGGCGGCGTCGCTTTCTGGGCACACGTGGGCGGATTCGTGGCCGGCGCAGCGCTGATCTACGTGTTCCGGAATAACAGACTGCTTGCCCGCCACCCTTTCTATGGCTGGCGCAAACGCTCGCAGGCCCCATACTGGCACCGCATTGATCGTCGATGACGGCTGCCATATGGTAGAGTTTTCGCATTCCGACCAGGGATCAGGCGATGGCTACGCAACTCAAACCGGTTCTGCACACCATGATTCCGTCGCTCGTGGCAATGCTTGCGATGAGCGGCACTTTCAGCGGCGCTGCAAGCGCCCATCATTCGTTCGCGGTCTACGATTTCACGACCGAGATCGCGTTCGAGGGCACGGTGGAAACTGTCAATTTCAAGAATCCCCATATCGCAATGACGCTGGCGTACGAAGACGAAAACGGTGAAATGAAGATCGCGAACTTCGTCGAGGGTGCGCCTGCCAACATGCTGATCCGCAACGGATTCAATCCGGCCTGGCTCGATCCCGGGTCGAAAATCACGGCGATCGGCTCCCCGCGCCACGACAATCCCGATGCGCTGTTTCTCAAGGCGGTCATTCTCGAAGACGGCTCGGAGCATCGCGCCGTCGGTCGATAGACTCCAGGCCCACGATCCAGAGGCAGAACTGAAGATGCGAAAGTGCTTTGCGTGCGGCATTGCCTTGGCGCTGGCATGCGCCGGCGCACCAGGTCAGGATATCGGTATTGCGCCAGTCGCGCTCGGCGATGGCCCGTATTTCTTCGATACGGCAGAGCAGCATGGAATTCGCGTCGACGTCGTCGTACGCGGACTTGCACATCCATTCAGTCTGGCGCTGCTCCCGAATGGCGATGCGCTGATCGTCGAGCGTGGCGCGCAACTGCGAGTCGTCCGGGATGCGACAGGCACCACCGCGCGGCTTGCGGAAGCAGCCGTTCCAGGCGCACCGGAGGTCGGCAGATTTCGCGGGGCGGGCCTGCACGATATCGCGTTGCACCCGCAGTTCGAGAACAACCAACTCGTCTATTTTACTTACAACCGTCCCGGACAACCGAACCCGTCCGCGGCGCCATCCGAGCGGCCACCCACGGCACTCACACTGGCGCGTGCGCGCTTCGATGGTACGCGTCTGCTCGCCGGTGAAGACCTGTTCGTCGGAGAGGATATTCCTGGCGGCAGCGGCTCGCGCATCGCATTTGGACCTGACGACACGGTGTACCTGACCAGCGGCGCGCCGTTCTCGGACGACGCGCAGCAGATTGACAATGTATACGGCAAAGTATTGCGGGTGCGCGCCGATGGCGGCATTCCTCCCGACAATCCGTTTGCGAATGCGCGCGGTGCCCGCCGGGAGATATACTCGCTCGGCCACCGCGACCAGCTCGGACTGACAGTTCATGAATCCGGCGTCGTCCTCGCGGCAGAGCACGGCCCCAACGGCGGCGACGAAGTCAATCTGATCCTGCCCGGGCGCAATTACGGCTGGCCGGACTACAGTTTCGGGCGCAGCTACGAGGGACCGCGTATTTCTGAAGTTCCGCTCGGACCGGACATCGTGCAACCGCTCGTGCTGTGGATACCGTCGATCGCCCCGACTGGAATGACGTTCTACACCGCAAACCGCATTCCGGCGTGGACAGGGAAGCTGTTCGTCGGCAGCGCCCGACGCGGTGAGATTCCGCGCACCGGC
>JASFSB010000330.1:0-3743 GCA_050114615.1 Gammaproteobacteria bacterium | reverse complement strand
TCAGCGCACTCGATGTGTCCATTCAGGCCCAGATCGTTGCACTGCTGAGGGATCTGCGTGAAGCATTCGGGCTCTCGCTGATATTCATCGCACATGATCTGGCAGTAGTGCGGCAGATCAGCGATCGCGTGCTCGTGATGTATCTCGGCCGGACGATGGAGATTGCCAGGGCCGCGCAGCTCTACGGCGCGCCTCGACATCCGTATACACGCGCGCTGATCGGCTCTGTACCAATACCGGATCCCGTTGCAGAACGCCGGCGGCAGCGTGAGCTGTTGTCGGGTGACCTGCCTTCGCCGATACACCCTCCGGATGGGTGTTGTTTCCGCACTCGCTGTCGTTTCGCCGCGCAGCGCTGCTCGGAGGAAGTACCGCAGTTGCGCGAGTTCGACGGAAGCCTGGTCGCCTGCCATCGAGCGGAAGAGCTGACACTGGCGTGATGCATTCGGAATGAACAGATGAACAGAAGCTTTCAGGCATATCTGCTCGAACAAACGCCCGAAGGCGTCCGTGGCTCGCTTCGGGAACTGTCTTCGGATGATCTCGACGACGCTGATACCCTGATCAAGGTCGAATGGTCCTCGATCAACTACAAAGACGTGCTGGCAGGCACCGGACAAGGATCGATCGCGCGGCGCCTGCCGCTCATTGGCGGTATCGATCTTGCCGGACGGGTCGTCGAGTCCGATCGGCTGGCGCTCGGAACCCCGGTGCTCGTTTGCGGCAGCGGCCTGAGTGAGCAACTGCATGGTGGCTTCGCCGAATACGCGCGACTGCCGGGCGAACTGGCGGTCGAGTTGCCGGATTCGCTGAGCACGCGCGAGGCGATGGGACTCGGGACAGCGGGGCTGACGGCGGCATTGGCGGTCATGCGACTGGAGCATGCCGGACTGAGGCCGGAAGTCGGCCCCGTCGTCGTGACCGGCGCGACCGGTGGCGTAGGTTCTTTTGCGATCGACCTGCTCGCGGCACGCGGCTACGAGGTTGTCGCGGTTACCGGAGCCGGTGAGGCGGCTGCAACCTGGCTCAAAGCCATCGGGGCGGCCGGTGTGCTCGACCGCCACAAGCTCGAAGACGACAGCAAGCCGCTGCATCGCGCCACCTGGGCTGCCGTTGTCGACAACGCAGGCGGTCCGTTGCTGGCGCTGCTGCTCAAGGCAGTACTGCCGCGCGGCAGCGTCGCCAGCATCGGTCTGGCCGGCGGGGTCGATCTGAACACGACCGTGCTGCCCTTCATTCTGCGCGGCGTCGGTCTGCTTGGCATCAACTCGGTCGATCTGAGTGCCGAGGAGCGCAATACGGCCTGGGGCCTGCTTGCCGAAGAACTCAGGCCGCCGCACCTTGCGGCGATCGCGTCGCGGGAAGTGACGCTGGATACGCTGCCGGCGGCGATCGACGGCGCGTTCGGGGATGCAGCGCCGGGCCGCACCGTCGTGCGTATTGCCTCATAAGCACCGATGAACACGCCGCACTTCTCTGCCGCAGATGTGCGTGCGCGGCTGGCCGGTACTCCGTGTGCATCGGCGCGTGCCTATGCGGAGCCGCTGGCGGGATTTCTGAGCCTGCTTGCGAAATGGAATCGCGTCTACAACCTGACGGGTTTCAGGGACGCGCGGCGGCTGCTGGATCGCAACCTGCTGGAATGCCTGTCAATCGCACCCTGGCTGGCCGGAACGGCGATCGCCGATGTCGGAACAGGCGCCGGTCTGCCGGGTCTGCCACTGGCCATCACCGAACCCGGGCGACACTTCACATTGATCGAAAGCCGCGCAAAACGCGTGCATTTCCTGCGGCACGTCGTCGGAGAACTCGGCCTGGAGAACGTTTCAATCGAGCATTCACGCGCCGAGGACTTACCGCAAGGCGCCTGCTTTGCTACCGTGCTGGCCCGAGCCGTTGCTGCACCGCCTGAACTCCTTGTTATCGCCAGGCACCTGACGGGCCCGGGTAGCCGCGTCGTGTTGCTGACTTCGCCGGATACGGGTTCGGCCTACCAGGATTTGCCGGAGGATTTCGCCTTGCGGGAGATTACGCCCGCCGGGGCTGACGGGGAATTCGGGGTCGTCGTGCTTTTGGAACGGACAGCATAGTTTTCTGGGACAATCGAACCATGAGCCTTGTCATCGCCATTGCCAATCAAAAAGGCGGCGTCGGAAAGACGACGACGTGCGTCAACCTCGCCGCCTCGCTCGCGGCGACAAGGCGGCGCGTGCTGCTCGTCGATATCGATCCGCAGGGCAATGCGACGATGGGTTCCGGGATCGACAAGCGCGCACTGGAGCACAGCATCTGCGATGTGCTGCTGGACGATGTACCGCTGAAGGATGTGATCGTGCCGGCGGCCGAAGGCGGATTCGATGTCGCGCCGAGTAATCAGGATCTGACGCTGGCTGAAGTGCAGCTGATCCAGCAACCCGGGCGAGAGTTCAAACTGCGCAACGCCATCGAGACGGTCAGGGAGAACTATGGCTATGTGCTGATCGATTGCCCGCCCGCGATCAATATGCTCACGGTCAATGCACTGGCAGCGGCACAGAAGGTGCTGATCCCGATGCAGTGCGAGTACTATGCGCTCGAAGGGCTTTCGGCACTTGCCGACACGATCGAGCAGCTCCGTGGCAATGTGAACCCGGAGCTCGAAATTCACGGCATTCTGCGAACGATGTTCGATCCGCGTAACAATCTCGCCAACGAAGTCAGCTCACAGCTGACGGCGCATTTCGGAGATCGGGTATTTCAGACGGTCATCCCGCGCAACGTGCGACTGGCCGAAGCGCCGAGTTTTGGCCGCCCGGCGATGTACCACGACAAGTATTCCCGCGGTGCACTCGCTTACCTTGCGCTGGCCAGTGAGATCAATCGCAGGGAGGGCGTGCAGCCAAATGGCTAAGCGCAGGAGCCTCGGGCGTGGCCTCGACGCCCTTCTGAGTCAGGCCGAATCGCCGTCGGCACAAGCGCAGCGCGGCAGTGACGACTCAGCGCTGTCTGAAGTGCCGATCGATCTGCTCGAGCGCGGCCGCTATCAGCCGCGCGTCGACATGCGCGAAGAGAGCCTCGCGGAGCTCGCGGAATCGATACGCGCACAGGGCATCGTTCAGCCGATTGTGGTCCGGCCCCTGCCCAATCCCGCGGGCAGGGGCGAGCAGCGCTATGAAATCGTCGCCGGAGAAAGGCGCTGGCGTGCCGCGCAGCTCGCCGGACTCGACGCCGTGCCGGCAGTCGTCAGAGAGCTGTCGGATCATGCAGCGCTCGCCATCGCGCTGATCGAGAATATACAGCGCGAGAACCTGAATCCGGTCGAAGAGGCCGTTTCACTGCGTCGACTCGTCGATGAGTTCGATATGACCCATACAGCGGTCGCCGAGGCGGTTGGCCGTTCGCGCGCTGCCGTCAGTAATCTGCTTCGCCTGCTCGAGCTCCCGGTTCCGGTGCGCAGGATGCTTGAGCAGCGCGAACTCGACATGGGACATGCCCGCGCCATTCTTGGCATAACCTCAGCGCAGATGCAGACAGAGATCGCGCAGCGCGCCGTCGCGAAAGCCTGGAGCGTCCGTGCGACCGAGCAGGCCGTGCGCGCACTGACCGCCGGCGGCAGCTCGAAGCGGCGTGCGGTGGCCACGCAAAAGGATCCCGACATCGTGCGCATGGAGCAGGAACTCTCCGAGCGGCTCGGTGCGCCCGTCGAGGTCGAGCACAAGGGCAGGAGCGGCCGGCTGATGATTCGCTTTCATTCACTCGAGGAG
>JASFSB010000329.1:0-3744 GCA_050114615.1 Gammaproteobacteria bacterium | reverse complement strand
CGAGCGGGTGTATTTCAGCGATGCTGAGCTGTCACAGGCGCGCATGGACGCCCAGGCGTCAGTCGCACGCTGGTGCGACTGACGCGCCGGCGCGTGCCGCAATGCAATTATCCTGGGATCTCTATAACGCGTGTTTGCGCGGGTGTGGTAAAACATAACCTGATTTTCAGACACTGAGCGCATGAGCGACGAGCGTCCCGAAGCCGGTTCAGGGGATGCGGCTGAAGACGACACCGTGTCAATGCCGGCGATCTCGCCCGAAGCGGACCCATCCGCTGAAACCCGTAGCCGCGGTTCATTGACATCGCTGATCGCGTTGGTCGCCGCGCTTGCGGCATTCGCGTGCTCCGGTGTCCTGCTGTGGCAGTACCGTCAGTTCTATGTGACGCTCGCCGATGCCGACAGTGAAGCGCAGGCCGGTCTCGAACGCGTGCGCGCTGCCGCGCGCGGCGCCGAGAATACGATGGAGCAGCTCAGCGGCACCGTGGATCGGAACACGCTCGCGCTGCGCGACGTCAACGCACGACTCGATGTACTGCCGGGCCAGTTCGCAGAGCTGCAGAGGCGCATCGACAACCTTCAGGGCGGATCCTTCGATGTGCGCAATCAGTGGCTCGAGGCTGAGGCCGAGTATTACCTGAGCCTCGCCAACGCCGAGTTGCAGCTCGGTGGTCACTGGGACACGGCACTGGCCGCATTGCGTCTCGCCGACGACCGGCTGCGGGAGACCGGCGATCCTGCGCTGGCGCCGGTTCGCGAACTGATCGCAGACGACATCCTTGCCGTGGAGAGCGTCCGACTCGTCGACATCGAGGGTCTGGCATACAGCCTGAGTCGTCTGGGGGGGCGGGTATCACAACTGCCGTTGCGCGCCGGGCCGCAGTCACTCGGGTCGGATGCGACAGATCCGGAATCGGGCGAACCCGGGCTGGGACGTCTGTGGTCGAGTATCCGCGACGCCTTTACGAGCATCGTGCGAGTCGAGCGCCGCGACGAGCCGATCGTTGCAGCGCTGACGGCGGAGGAGACGCGGCTGATTCGTCGCCAGCTCAGCGTCGAACTCCAGACGGCGCGGCTGGCACTCGTCAGCGCGCAACAGGAGATGTTCAGTGCAAGCCTCGAGCACGCTGCAACGCTGTTGCGTGAGGATTTCGATGTCGACGCGCCGGACGTCGAGGGCGGCCTGCGGCTGCTCGAGTCGCTGCTCGAACTCGACGTGGACCCTGCGACACCGGATATCAGCCGCTCACTGAATGCGCTGCGAGCTCGCGGAGAGCCGTAATGCGATTCGGCTTCTGGGCGGTCACGGCCCTGATTTTCGGTGCCCTGATCGCGCATTTCATTCTGCAGGACAAAGGTCTCGTGACGATCAGCATGCGCGGCTATGTCGTCACGATGTCGGTGCCGGCGCTGGCGATCGTGCTGATCGTCAGCTATTTCGCTGTGCGACTGGTGTTGCGGGTGTGGCGCGCGCCGCGTGAGCTTGGAGAAAAGCTCGCCGAGCGCCGCACGCGCCGTGCCGGCAGCCGACTGACGCGTGGACTGATTCATCTCAGCGAAGGCGACTGGGCGCGCAGCGAGCGCTTGCTGACGCAGCGTATCGGCGCCGGGGCGGCGCCGCTGGCCAACTACCTGATGGCTGCGCGCGCTGCTCAGCAGCGTGGTGCCATTGAGCGGCGCAATGAGCTGTTGCATCAGGCATTCGAAAATCTTCCGAATGCCGAGGTTGCGATCCTCGTCACGCAGGCTCAGCTGCAGTACGAAAACGGTGAGAACGAAGCAGCCGTAGCGGCGCTGCGCCGTGTCCTGGACAAGCAGCCGGACAATCCGGTCGCTGCAGGTCTGCTTGCCCGCACGTATCGACGGCTTGGGGATACGGCCGGGCTGCTCGATTTACTGCCGCATCTCGGTCAGACGGATTTCGATCCGCAGGAGCAGGATGCGCTCGCCTGCGATGCGCTCGAAGCGGCCCGGCAGCGCAGTGATTTCGACCGCAGCCGGCTCGATTCGCTTTGGACGTCGTTGGCGGCGAAGCAGCGTGACCGAAGCGCACTGAAGGCCTGGCGGGCGCGTGCGCTCAGTGCGCTGGGTGATGGTGACACGGCCGAAGCGGAGCTGCGCAAGGCGATCAATCGGAACTGGCAGGATGATCTCGTTGTCGCGTACGGGCAGCTGCGCACGGACAATGTCAGCCGCCGCCTGAAGCAGGTCGAAAGCTGGTTGAAGCATCGCCCCGAAGATCCCGTGCTGTTGTGCGCGGCGGCGCGCCTGTGCATGGCCGCGGAGCTGTGGGGCAAGGCGCGCAGCTATCTCGAAGCGAGTATCGATCTGGCGGCGGACCCGGGGGCGTATGCCCTGTACGGTCAGCTGCTCAATCAGCTCGGCGAAACCTCGGCAGCGAGTGAGGCGTTTCGTCAGGGGCTCAGCCTCGCGAGCGAAGTAGACCTCGACGTCCCGATGCTCGATGCCCCGACACCGGCCGGCAAAGCCGCGCGGAGCTAGCGAGTTAGCTGCCGGGCCCTACTTTCTTGCCTGCGAACGCTTCGAGTCGAGCCAGTCGAGCAACGGTTCCCACTGTTCCCAGTCCGGCCACGCGAGATACGGCGGCAGCTCGTGAATCCCTAGTCCTCGCTGGTAGCTGCGAATGTAGTTTTGCGCCTCGCGAAACGCGGCGACGTAGGGAACCCTGAGCTTCGCGAGATATTCGTCGAGCTCTTCGTAGATCAGCGTGTTCTCGCGCACGCGGTTTGCGACGACCGCCACACGCGCCTTCTTTTCCGCCACTTTATGGGAATCGAGCAGCTCGCTGATAAAGCGCGCACCGGCTTTCATGTCGATCGGTGATGGCAGCACGGGGACGACGACCGATTCAGCGCGTCGCAGCAGCGCGGTCAGCTCCTTGCCCGTCGAGCGCGCCGGCGAATCGATAATCAGATACTCGCAACTGCGCGACAGGCCGCTCAGGCCGTCCTCGTAGCTGCGAATCCCCCTGATGGGCGGAAAACCTTCCGGCCGCTCAGCGAGCCAGTCGAGCGCTGAGGCCTGTGGATCGAAATCGGCCAGCGCCGTCACATAGCCTTCCGATGCGTAATACGCTGCGAGGCTCGTCGCGATCGTGCTCTTGCCGCAGCCGCCTTTCGCGTTGGTCACGAGAATTGTTCGCATAAACGTCTCCCCGGCAGTGTTTGCTCTACATCGACCCGCGAGTCGACCAAACACTAGCCGCGGTTATGTGAAAAGTCCAACTGTGTCCAGATAGCGTCAATGCGGGCTTTGGTCTGCGCATCCATGTCGATTGGACGACCCCATTCCCGGTCTGTTTCGCCGTGCCATTTGCTCGTTGCGTCGATGCCCATCTTCGAACCGAGTCCGGCACGCGGCGAAGCAAAGTCGAGATAGTCGATCGGCGTGTTCTCGACGATGACCGTGTCGCGAGCGGGATCGACACGCGTCGACAATGCCCATATCACGTCGTTCCAGTTTCGTGCATCGATGTCGTCGTCGACGACGATAACAAATTTCGTATACATGAATTGCCGCAAAAACGACCAGACACCGAACATGACCCGCTTCGCATGGCCGATATATTCCTTGCGCAGGCTCACGACCGCCACTCGGTAAGAGCATGCTTCGCTCGGCAAATAGAAATCCCGGATTTCGGGGAACTGGGCCTGCAGGATCGGCACGAACACGTCGTTGAGCGCCAGCCCGAGCATGGCCGGCTCGTCCGGTGGACGGCCGGTG
>JASFSB010000328.1:0-3753 GCA_050114615.1 Gammaproteobacteria bacterium | reverse complement strand
TTTTGAGCATGCCCGTGCCCTTCTCCGCCGCAGGCGTCAGCACGACTTTGGCGCCCAGAAAGCGCAACAGCTTGCGGCGTTCGATACTGAAGCTCTCTGCCATCACGATGATCAGCGGATAGCCTTTTTGGGCACACACCATCGCCAGGCCGATGCCCGTATTTCCGCTTGTCGCCTCGATGACCGTCTGCCCGGGCTGTAGCTCGCCGCGTCGTTCAGCGTCCTCGATGACAGCCCTGGCCATTCGGTCTTTGACCGAACCCATCGGGTTGAACGACTCGACCTTGGCAAAGACATTGACGCCTGCCGGCGCCAGCTTGTTGATTTTCACGAGCGGCGTTCTGCCGATCGTCTCGAGTATGTTTGCGTACCGGGCCATGTCACACCTCCTCAGCGGTGGTTTCGAATTGCTCTGGTGTGCACTGTGCGCGGTGAGCGATGAAGGCTCCGTTGTACTGAGCGTGGTTTTTGTGCAGGAAGACGTGCTATTTTGCTTCGCACCGGCTGAAACCGGCGCCGTTAGCGGGATTCAGCATTACGTATGGACACACTCGAAATCAGGCTGCTCGGCGACCTCGCGGTCGCCCGGGCCGGCAATCTGCAACCTCTTCCGCCATCGAGGAAGACGCGAGCGCTGCTTGCCTATCTCGCCCTGCAGCCGAAGAAGTTTCGCAGGGAACATCTCTGCGAGCTGCTCTGGGAAGTGCCCGACGATCCGCGCGGCTCGCTGCGGTGGAGTCTTTCGAAACTGCGCAAAATCGTCGACGCGAAGGACCGTCAGCGCATCGTTGCCGATCGCGCTCATGTCAGCTTTGACTCGACCGATGTCGATATCGATGTCAGGTCGCTACGCAGCCTCGTGGCGGCCGGATTGCAGGACGTTCCGCTCGCTGACCTCGAGGACGCAGCGCAGCGCTACGGAGGCCACTTCCTCGAAGGGCTCGAGTTGTCCAATTTTCATGAGTTCAACGCCTGGTGCACGGCAGAGCGGGAACAGGCAATCGAAGCACAGGCGCAGCTGCTGACTGAAATCATTGTTCGCAGGGCAGATGACCCGGCGCGCGCTTTGCCGTTCGCCCGCTCCTATGTCGCGCTGGAGCCTTACAGTGAGAGCGCTCGGGAAACGCTGATCCGACTGCTCGTGGCACTCGGCCGAACGGCTGAAGCAAGGCAACAGTACGAGCTTGGCGCGAAGATGCTCCGCGAGGTGGGCGCAGCGCCGACCGGGGCGCTGACACGGGCACTTCAGAGTACGCCCGAGCAGGCCCCGCCTGCGGCAAAAACGATTCAGGTATCCGAGGTCCCGGTCGCGTCGCACGCACGCAGTACAGCCGACATCGTAGGCCGCCAAGCCGAGCTGATGCAGATCGCCGGCACGATCGAGGCAGCGGTTCGCGACTCCCGGGCCAGGGTCCTGCTGTTTCGCGGAGAACCCGGCATCGGCAAAAGCCGACTACTGGAAGCTGCGGAGGAATTTGCCCGACGTGCCGATGCCTGGGTCCTGCAGGCTTCGGCCTTCGAGTCCGAATCGATCAGACCTTTCGCGATCTGGATCGATGGCCTGCGACGCGTCGCTCCGGACGCAGCCGAGGAGATCTTTGGTAAACGCGAAGGCGAAAACCGCGAGAAGCTGCTGGCCGGCCTCAGCGATCTGATCAGCGCGCGCTGTCAAAAGAACCCGGTCGTGCTGCTGCTCGATGACGTTCAGTGGTGCGATGACTCGAGTGCGACTGCGTTGCACTATGTCGTACGCACGAATCGCCAGCAAAAAGTAATCGGCATTTTGGCCGCGCGCGATAACGAGATTCAGGACAATACCGCGCTGCAACAGGCGCTCAACGGCCTGCGCCATGCCGGACTGCTGACCGAGATCCGGCTGAAGCCGCTCAACGAACCCGAAATCCGGGCATTGATCGAAGAGCAGGCGCCGGACGTCGACAGCGAATCTCTGTCACGGGAATGCGGTGGCAATCCGCTCATCGCAATCGAGCTCGCACGCGCGCAGGCGAGCGGCGACAGCGGCGCCTCGCTCGCCGAGCTCGTACGCGAACGCCTGGAGCGCCTCGATATCGAGAGCGCCGAAGTCCTGCGCTGGGCGGCCGTACTCGCCCCGCGTATCGACATCGCGATCCTCGAGCTGCTCACTGAATCGAGTGCCGATACGATCAGTCATGCGCTGGAGCTCGCCGAACGACTCGGTATGCTGCAGCCTGCCGATCGCGGGTTCAGGTTTTCACATGAGCTCGTCGGACGCAGTGTCTACAACGACATCTCACCTGCCCGACGCAGGATGATGCATCGGCGAATCTCGGAACTGCTCGAACGATCGACTGATTTCGAGCTCGAAAACGCCGCCGATCTTGCTCATCACGCCGCGCAAAGCGGTGATTCCGCACTCGCCGCTCGAGCGATGGTCTCAGCTGCAAGGCTGTGCCTGCGCTTCTTTTCCAACGATGAAGCGGCCGCGCTCGCACAGCGCGGCCTCAGTTTGAGCGAACAACTGCCCGAAGGCGAACGCGTGTGTCTGACGATCGACTTCAGAGACATTCTGATGGCTGCAACTCCGATCGCAGACTGGGAAGCGGCAGTCGAGGAATTCATCGCGCTTGCCGAACAGGCCCTGGATCATGGCGCAATGTCGCATGCGCGTCGTGGCTATTATCTGGCGAGCTATATGCGCTGGATGCACGGACACTGGACCGAAGCACGCGATGAGGTCCTGCACGCAGAGCGTGTTTCGCGCGGCGGAACAGACGAGGATCATGTCGTCGGCATGGCCGAGGCCGCACGTTGCCTGGCGTTGCTCGAGAGAGATCTCACGCACGCCGATGCGATGCTCATGGAAGCTCAGGCGCTCGCAGCACGCAGCCACGTCGCGCATCATTCGATACCTGCCGGCCTCGGCATTCTGCGTTACCACGAAAATCGGTTCGAAGCGGCAATCGAGTTTCTGCAGGAGGCCCGTGCGCTCGCAAAACAGGCCGGCGACAGAATCAGTGAATATCAGGCGAACGAACATCTCGTCATGATCGACATAGAGCGGGGCGAATTTCGTGCTGCGAAACGCCGCTGCAAAGCGCTGATCGATCTCGGTGAGAAACTCAGGATTGGTAGCGAAGGACCATTCGCTCAGGCACTCGAAGCCATATGTACTTATGCCATCGATGGTGAATCGGCGCGTCTCGAGCCGGTGCTGGATGCCCTGCGTAGTGTCGATGCGAAGCACCGGCTGGCCTATGCGCTGACGCGTGCAGCGATGATCGATGTCGATCGCGGACGACTCGATGCAGCCGTTGCGCGTGCCGAGGAAGCGCTCGAAAACGCGAGCATACTGGAACGCGCGACCGACATGCTTCTGGCGCACTTCGTACTCGCCAAAACGAATTCTGCACTCGCAAACGACGCAGCCGCGGAACGCCATACGGCAGCCGTTCGGGAACTCTCACGCCGTGGCGTAGCTGCCTGGGCGCGCAGCCGGGCTGAGCAGGAACTTGCATGACTGCGCTCGTTCTGGAACGCGATTTCGATCCCGCTTTGACAAAGCAGGACGTTCTGGACCTGGCACAACAGGGCGTCTGGTGTTTCGAGCAGCATCGCGTGGACTGGCTCGGCAGCATGCTGTCAGCCGACGGTGCCCATATGGTATGCCGCTTCGAAGCCCGTGACGCCGAGTCGATCAGACAGGCGCTGCGCACGCTCGATGCGGACACGCGCGTGATCTGGGAGGCGACGACGCATGAGGTCGAGAATCCG
>JASFSB010000327.1:0-3758 GCA_050114615.1 Gammaproteobacteria bacterium | reverse complement strand
TACCGGAACGCGCGTGACCGTGCCCGGGTCACCGATTCCGCTGCTGCTGCCGCGAGCCGACGACATGCGCATGATGACGGAAGCAATCAGGCGTGCGCGCGGGTTGATGTGCTGATGGTATCGCTCCATCAACACTGGAACCTCGACCTGCCGCCCGACGCCGCTCAGAGTGAACCGGAGCGCGTGCCCGGCAGGATTATCCCGGCCCGACTGGATAACGCCATCAATCGCGTATCTGAGGGTCGCAAGCTGATTTGCCGCAGCGCAATCGATGCCGGCGCCGATATGGTCATTGGACACGGTCCCCATGTCCTCAACGGTGTCGAGCTTTACGCCGGGAAACCGATCCTCTATAGCCTCGGCCATTTTTATGCGCAGCTATTGCGCGATGGCAAGGCACTCCCGGGACACGCATCAATCCATCGCTGGCCCGCCTCGCTGAAACCTACTTCCTCCTCGAGGAACATAAGTGGCTGGCCGTGGCGCGAATATTCGTCCGGAGCGGCGAAGTCACTCGCGTCCAGATGCTGCCAGCTTTCATGGACGTGCAGAAAGACGGCTATCCTTTATTCCCGACGGATGAGGATGCGCAAACAATCAACGCTGTGCTGCGCGAGCTTTCGCAGCCTTTCGAAACCGAATTGCGAACGCGACAGTGGTACACCGAGATTGCGCTGTAACGATCAACGTCACTATCAGACTGAAAACTCAGCGGTATGAATCGCGGCCCGCCCCAGGGCCGCTGCGCCCTCAACGCGGCTCTAAGAGCGCGCGCCCGGCATTGGCGCCAGCAACTGTCGTGCGGATAATCTGCCAACCGTCGCGCACGCGGCGCGATACGTCCTCACCGGTCGCGGCCGAAATCGCGCAGGCGACACCGCGCCGCCGACACGCCGCGAGGATCTGGTCGAAAGCCTGCTCGAGTTCCGGTGAACCGCGTGGCACGCCCAGCGAGCGGCTCAGATCACCTCCCGCTCCTGGGAACAGCGCGCCAACACCGGGCGTCGCTGCGATCGCGTCGACGTTCGTCAGGGCTTCCGCGGACTCGATCATCATGATGGCCAGAAGATCGCCATCAGGATTCAGGGGCCACAGATCGGCGTGGCGCAAATACTGTTCAGGGCTCACGCCCCAGGCCCATGCCGCGTTCGCCGGCGACCAGCCGCGTATCCCTGCCGGTTCCGGATACGACGAGTCGCGCAACTGCGGATAACGCATCGTGCTGACCGCAAACTCGGCCTGCTCAGGCGTATCGACTCCGTTAAAGATCACACCGTAGAGTCCCAGGTCGAGTGCCTGCTTCACAACCCACTGTGAATCCTCCGGGCGAGGGGCGAATCGAGCGAATAAAGCCACGTTCGGCTGCGCGCTCCCCTTGCTCAGCATGGCCTCCTTGTCCCCCATGGCGAGCAGGAATGTACCCAGCGCCGGGAAATCCATCGGGCCGTGCTCCATATCGACATACAAGAAGTCGGCCGGTGCACGGGCAACCTGGCGCGCGTAGGCGATCGAAAGATCCTGCGTACTGAGGCCATAGACTGTCTCGCCGGCCTCGAGCTTCGCGATGACCGGGTTCAGGTGCACCGGTTCCTCCTGCGCCGACACGAGGAACGGAGTACCGATCAGCACGGCACAGACGAGCGAATACCCGAAAAGGCGGTGTGCATGGACGGCAATCGTCTGCGCCAGAGCCAGCTTACTCATTCTTGTTCTCGAATCGACTGCGAAGGCCCGATTGTATCCAATGATCGATCCGGAACTGTTACGCCCGGTTAACGGTTGGCATTCGGGGCCGCTTCGGGTCAATTCGCGAACTTCATGACTTCACCGGGACATCAAACGCTGTTGCGTGCCAGATGAAGCGTCTGTGTTGGATAGGCGAACTCGATTTCCTCATCCGCGAAACGCTCAAAGACAGCCAGATTGATCGCTTGCTGAACATCCATGTAACGGTTGTAGTCTGCAAGCAGCACGTAGTAAACAACTTCAAAGATCAGGGCGAAATCGCCATATTTCTGAAAATGCGCTCGGTCGAAACGCACTTGTTCCTGCGCTTCGATGGCCTCGCGGATGATGAACGGTATCTTCTTCAGCTTGTCGGGAGGGGTCTGATAGGTAACGCCAAGGGAGAATACAACCCGTCGCTCCATCATCCGACCATAATTGCGGATCCGACTGTTAAGAAGGTCATTGTTTGAGAAGACGAGCTGTTCACCCGAAAGACTCCTTACACGCGTCGTTTTGATGCCTACTTTCTCGACGCTTCCGAGGTGGTCATCGACAATTAGGAAATCGCCAACGACGAAGGGCTTATCGAGAACAATCGAGAGCGAAGCGAACAGATCCCCCAGAATGTTCTGAGCCGCCAGCGCCACCGCGATACCACCGACGCCGAGACCGGCAATGAGAGCCGTGACGTCAACGCCGACGTTATCCAGCAGGACGAGTGCGATTACGCTCCATATCGAGACTCTGGCGACAAAAGCAAGCACGTCCATCGTCGCGACCGCGCTCGGATTGTCGTCGAGTTCCTCCTCGCGTCTGATTTCCAGAAACGTTGCGACCGCTGCCGCGGCCCAGAGCCCGCTCTGAACCAGTACTGCGGCCATAATGAACTCGTCGATTATTGTGCCAATGGCCGGCGAGACTACCCACGGTCGTGACGCCGCAAACAGAGCTGCGAGGAAGAGGAACCATCCTTGCGTTTGCCTGACTGTACGCTCGGCAACTCGCAGCGATACTAATGGCGAGCCTTCAGCGAGCGCGTGAAGCCGGCGCGTTAAGAGGCGACGAGCGAGAAGCAATGCGATCCATACCAGGGTAAATACGCCGATACTCGACACCCAGGTCAGCAGCGAATTGCCCAAAAACTCGTCTTCCAGCCAGTCCGTTGGAAACATTTAGCCTCCCAGCGCTCAGGAATATCGCCACGGCGCGAGCCAGCTGATCCCGGAGCGCATCTAAAAATGACTCAACGGTTTGATTCTATCGAATTAGTGAACACCGGATTGCGCCGAGCGGACGCGCTGTCAGAACAATTAAACGTCGTTCGAGCAGCCTCTGGTCTCGTTGGCGAATTCCATGAAAGGCCCGCCCATGAAGTTGCCCAATACACTTCAAAGACAGTTAACAGCGGATTCCGAGCTCCTGAGCACGGCCAATTGCTGCCGTCTGGCAACGCCGTAAGGTCTCACTCGTCCGGTCGAAAAAGGACTAGTGGAATAAAGTAGCTCACTGAGACGCCGATCATCAGTGTCACGGATAGAACATACGCGAATGGTGCGAGACCGGAGAAGAAGCCGGCGACGATCACAACATCCAGCACAATCACCAAGGCAGTCGCCGCGCTCAAAAGATGCCGAGCCAGCGGTTCAAGCGTGTTCTTCCCGCCGCGTCCCTCAAACACTGCCCTACTGACGCCAAACAGCATATAAAGAACAACTAAGACAAGGCCAAGGCGCCACAACACTTCGGGAAGTTGAAGTGACGCGAGAAAAATGAACATGAGCAAAGACAAGAAAACGGCCCAGAAGCTGAGTAAACCGGATGAAACAGCCCACTTGCATCGCGTCGGTTCAATACTCCCTCAGCCCGACGGCCAGGAATCAACACTACGCCAACGAAGCCGAGCAGGGCCCCGGAAATTTGGGCTGTTACCAGCAGATACTCCTGATGCAGATCCACTCTGCCACCTGATCAAGAAGTGAATGACGAAATGCGCGTCACGGACGAATCTCATCTGTATATCGCCGAATGAC
>JASFSB010000326.1:0-3764 GCA_050114615.1 Gammaproteobacteria bacterium | reverse complement strand
GCGCAGAAACGCGTTTGGAGGCGTGCCGATCAGCGTGGCTACGCCGCCGATGTTGGCGGCGTAAGCGACTGACAGCAGCAGTGCTGCCGAAAATCGCCGCCGGGCCGGATCGATCTCGTTGTTTGGGCCGCGCGGTACGATGGACAGAGCAACCGGTAACATCATCACCGCCGTTGCCGTGTTACTGACCCACATGCTCAATCCTGCCGTGGCGATCATGAATCCACCGATCTGGAGATCCTCGCGTGAGCCGACGGACAGCAAAACATTGAGCGCGATGCGCCGATGCAGGTTCCAGCGTTCGATGGCGAGTGCAATCAGAAAGCCGCCGAGGAACAGGAAGACGATTGGATTCGCATAGGGTGCCGTCGCTGCTGCGACGCTCGAAATCCCGAGTAACGGGAACAAGGCTATCGGCAGCAACGCCGTGGCAGGCACCGGTATTGCTTCGGTCAGCCACAAGGTCGCCAAAAGGGCGGCCACCGCGGCAACGTGCCAGGCCGGCTGCGCCAGATCGGCCGGTGCCGGCGCAGCCAGCAGCGCGACGAAAATCGCGATCCCCAGCAGCAATCCCACCACGCGCTTTTTGCGTGCGGCCGGTTCGACGGTGTCTGTCATTGGTTTCCCTCCCCGGAGTCGCTATTGCAACAGAAATCCGGTCAATTCGGAATTCGAGCGATTGTGGTAACTACGTGTGTGCGATATGGGTGAAAGACTCTATGCTCACCGACGGTTTACCAGGGGTGAGCTTCATGAGTTCTCAGAAAAGGCGCTTCTCGAAATTATTCGCGGTGATCGATCCGACGCGGTTCGTTCAGACTGCATTTCTCAGGGCCGAGGCGATCGCCAAAGGCAACGGTGCAAAGCTGATCGCTTATTGCTGTATCTCTGATGGCAACGGCGAAAGCCCGGAGGAACGTACCGATGAGCGGATCCGTGTAGTGCGCGATTCCATCCAAAGGCTGGCCACCTTGCCTGACGATCAGCTGGAGATACAGGTCGAATCCGGTAGCGACTGGCGACGGGTGCTGGTTGATGCGGCGATCGCGTCCGGTTCAGATCTGATCGTGAAGATCGCATCACGCCACAGTTTGGTCGGTCGTGTATTCAATGCCACTGCAGACTGGATGTTGCTGAGCGAAGCACGGCAGCCGATCCTGCTGGTTGCCGATCGTCAGCCGCGCAGCACGCCCCGGAAGTTGCTGGCAGCGATCAAGCTCAAGCCGGGCGATGATGAGCGTGAGTCGCTGAACGAGGAGATCGTCGAGTTGTCGCATTATCTCGGCGATGTCGTGGGGTTCGAGGTCCATGCAGCCACGGCGTATCGAGGCGATGACGTCTATTTCGACCGGCAACGTTTCGCCGATTTTTGCAGGTTGCCTCGCAATCACGTGCATGCCGTCGAAGGCGCGCCGTACGTAGCTATCGCCAGGGCGGCGTCAAATGTGGGAGCCGATACGATAGTCATCGGCAAACCGGAAAAGTCCGAAACGGCACAGCGCCTGATAGATCACGCCGATGCCGATATGATCGTTTTGCCGTCGTCTGCAGGCTAAGCATCCGGCGCGACGAGTCGAATCTCGTATAGTTGCGGCCAGTATTTGCCAGTAACGTAAATGCGCTGCTCGCTTGCGTCGAACGCGATTCCATTGGCGACTGCTTCGCGAGCGCGGAGCGTTTGCGGATAGACAGCCGACAGATCGATCACACCTGAAACGGTTCCAGTCTGTGGGTCGATGCGGACGATGGTGTCCTGATACCAGATGTTTGCCCAAACCTCGCCGCGGATATACTCCAGTTCGTTCAACCTCGAAATCGGTCCGTCCGGGCCGACGACCTCGACGGTTCGCACGACTTCGAAGTTTTCGGGATCGAGGAAGCGAAGCGTGGATGTGCCATCGCTGAGAATCAGCAGATTGCCATCGTGCGTGAGTCCCCAGCCCTCACCTTCATAGCGGAACGTCCCGTCGATTTCGAACGATTCGAGATCGTAAACCGCTCCGATCCCGCTCTTCCAGGTCAGCTGAAAGACCCGATCTCCCATGATTGTGATGCCTTCGCCGAAGTATGCGCGGCTGAGGCGAGACGACCTGAGTACGCTCCCGGTCTCCAGAGCCACCTCACGCAAGCTCGATTGGCCGTACTGCCCCGTCCCTTCATAGAGGCGGCCTTCGTGGATCACGAGTCCCTGAGTGAAGGCGTCCGTGTCGTGTGGGTAGCTGGCGACGATCTCCGCGACCATCGAAAAGCTGTCTCGTGTGCTTCCGGCAGGTGCGCATGCAAGCGTGATACATCCTGCGACGACACTCAGCAGATACGACCGCTGGGGATTCGAAAAAAAGCTCTGGGACATGCGAATCGATACCTGTGCCTGAGGAGTCGGTGCGAGGGCTATTCTATCCCTGATCGCAGTAGTCCAGAAACGGGCAGGCATAGCCTGCTTTGTGGCACTGCGGGCCGGTCTTCGCAGCGGGCTCATCGAGTGCGGCGTGCAGCCTGCGGGCATCCGCGACGGCAGAATCGATGCGCTCCAGCTCACTGAGCGTTTCTTCGGTTACGTCGGATAGCCTGAAGAGCGCTTCGAATTCGTCACCGGCGTTCTCGTCCGTCCTCGATAGTCCCACAATGTAGCGATGTTCAGGGAGTTCGAGCCCGCGTATCGCCCATGCCTGAATGGCGCAATCTTCGACGTGACGCTGCGACAGCTCCGCATCCGCCGTAATCGAAACGGCACGATGCGTGTTTCCGGACCAGTCCAGCACGTCCACCTGTGCTGAGATTGCTTCGTGTTCGAACGTTGCGTCGAGCACGATGACGCCGGATTCGAGCGTTTCTCTGGTTTGCTCGATCGCATTGCGCAGGCCCAGTCTGCCGTTGATCTGACGAACGTTCTCACCGGTCATGGCAGCGCGCGCGCGCGCGTCAGCGGCTTCCTCGGCGTCGAGCGCATCGTCCATCGCTGCGACGTCGCCCTCATGCTCCGGGTGATACTGCTCCAGCCAGAATCGACGCGGGCACTGAAGAAAGTTGAGTAGCTGGGCTTTGGACAGGTTCGGTGACATTGACTGCGATACTCATCGCCGGCAGGGGGCGCTGATTATCGCAGATTCCTGATACCGCTATTCGAAGTGCTGCAGAATTCGTTGAGTGCTGGCCGCACATTCCGACTGATTCAGCACGCCACACTCGCGCAAACGGTAATGTTCGCGCATTTCGCTGCGCAGGTGCGCCTGTGTGTCGGATTCGCCGGCATCTGAGGCTTTCTTTATTTCGTCGACCAGTCGTGGAACGATGGCCCTCAGCGTTCGGAAGCTTCCAAGTGTAGCCATCAGCTCGATGACGGGGGCCCGACCGTGTCGAGTTACGAACACCACGTCTTTTCTCGTTCGATAGGCACAGGTCGCGAAAGCGACTGCCGACCCCGTGAGCAACAGTATCGCAGCCGGGATAGTGACGACTATCAGTACCGAGTACACCGCCAGTGCGGCGGCCACTGCGCCTGCCACGCCCAGTGCTGCAGAAAGAATCAGCGTGCGCCTGGCAAAGTACCTGCTCACATCCGGACTGGGATCGACGAAGCGCAGATTTATCATTTGTGCTTCACCCGGCTTGCTCCGCTTGTGCTGCCGTACACTCAGCCAGCCGCCGTCGAACAGAATCATCTCCGTTTGAATGGCGTGTGAGCGATTGACCACATGGAAATGTTGTTGCGGATCACGGGGTTCGGATGCATCAAACGCCGCATCGAGTTCGTCCCCTTCCAA
>JASFSB010000325.1:0-3771 GCA_050114615.1 Gammaproteobacteria bacterium | reverse complement strand
TGGCCCGGGCGCCTACGGCCGTCCTGCTGCGCTGCCGGCATCAGGCGCGGCACGCCAGCGCCGAACGGACTCCAGGGCGCCGAGCAGACGGGTGAGCTCGCCGTCGCCGCGCGCACTCGCGAGCGCCTGTATCTGTCCCGTGTGCTCCGGCGCGAGATCCGGCTCTGGTACGGCGCCGGACAGCGCCGCCGCAGCTGCCACGCCGTCTGCTGCATCAGCCAGCGCGTCAGGGCCGGACAGCCGGAACGAGATCGGACAGAGCGGACCGAAAAGCAGCTCGCGAGCGAGTTGCGGGAACTCGTCCAGGCGCGGTTCGACACCGGCCAGCCGCGCGAACTGAATCGCGAGGAGGTGCATCGGCACCGATTGCGGCAGATGTCTCGCTGCCTGGTAGGCTTCGATACCCGCACGCATTTCTTCGTCGGCCGGCATCGGGCGCTGCCCGGACCACAGATAGGTGATCCAGCGAGCCTGCAGCTCGAGCACCGGGTACGCCGGGCCGACGATATCGTAGAGACCGAGGAAAGCGAGACCCGGGAGGTCCGGGTGCAGCGTATGCGCGTGGAGATCGATGTGCTCCTGATCGAGCGCCAGCGGCTGCGTGAGCGAGTCCGCCAGAAACGGCAGATCGAGCGCGAAGCCGGTGCCGAAGATCAGCGCATCGACATCGAGGCTCGTGCCGTCGGTGAACACGACCTGACGGCCCCGGACTCCTCTGATCCACGGCTTCGCGATGATGCGCCCTTCGGCCACGAACGGCAGGAAATTCTGACTCTGTGTGATGCCCGCTTCGAGCACACTGTCCGGGGCGGCGAGTGCGCCGTACTGATCGGGTCTGCCGCAGGTGCTGACGATGAAGTGCTTCATCTCACGGGCCACGTCGTCGAGCGGAAACGACTCGTTCGCCAGCGCACCGAAGCGGTTGAAGGCCAGATGCTCGACCGGCACGCCGGCAATCAGCTTGCTCAGCACGTAGCGCTGCCTGCGCTGACTCGAAATGACGGCGCCTGCGCTCTGCGCGGCCAGATCGCTCGCGATTTCGAGTGCGCTGATGCTGCCGCCAGCCACCAGAACGTTCATGCCCCGGTATGCCGCCGGTCCGCGATAGTCGAACGTATGCGAAACGCCTCCTTCGCCGGTGAACGAATCGAGACCTGGCACGTCGGGTATTCGCGGCTTGTGGTAGCGACCGGAAGCAATCGCAACGCGATCGAATGTCTCGGTTCGCTCGGGCTCGGCGCCGGTCTGATACGTG
Organism: Gammaproteobacteria bacterium; assembly: GCA_050114615.1. Taxonomy (GTDB): domain Bacteria; phylum Pseudomonadota; class Gammaproteobacteria; order Steroidobacterales; family Rariloculaceae; genus JAHEEO01. Next base: position 2,516 of record JASFSB010000325.1, on the reverse strand, counting down.
AGTTGCCACCCGTCCGCCGAGGGTGTCCGCTCGAGGCCAACGACGCGCGTGCTGAGCCTGAGATCGGATTCGAGCCCGAAGTGCCGGGCATACGCCTGCAGATAGGCGTGCATATGCTGATTCGTCGCGTAGACGGGACGTTCATCGCGATGCGGAAAATCGCTGAACGCGGTCATCAGCCGGCTCGTGTTCGTGAACATGTTCGGCCACACGCCGCTGTACGGAGCGCCGCCGCACCACTGCCCACCCACCGAATCGCCCTGCTCGAAGACCGTCGGCGCGAGACCGTGTTGCTTCAGATACTTAGCCGCCGCGAGCCCGGCCGGCCCGGCGCCGATCACCGCTGTCGTATTCATCGTTGCGCTCCCGCGTGTAGGGTCTGTCCGCCAACATAGCGGGACGGCGCCGCGGCGTTTCTTCAATATTCACTCGGCAAACCCTAAAATGTTCTTAACGCGCGAATACCGCGCAGTGCCTCGCATAAATGCCCACGCTGCTTAGCTCGGACATCATCGACTTCATGGAGTCGGGAGAGGTCTCGCTCTACGTAGCGGGCTGCAGCGCCCAGCTTCGTCCGTGCGCGACGCGGGCTTTCGGTTGCCGCGTTGCGCGGCGCTCGGGCGTCGTCACGACATGGGTGTCCACAACCGCGACCTCGGCGTTGCTCACCGATATTTCGGGTAACGGCAGGCTGGCGCTCGTCGTCAGCCACATCGAGACGTGCAGGACGTTCCAGCTCAAGGCCGTGGACGCTGCCGTCGCGACGCTCGAGGAAGCCGATCACGAACGCATCGCGGCCTATCACGACGCGTTCATCGAAAAGGCGGTCGGGATGGGTTATCCGGAGCCGATGATGCGCAGCATGATGCAGTACCGCCTGGATCAGATCGCGCCAATCGGCTTTACGCCGGCGGCCATGTTCGCGCAAACGCCGGGTCCGGGCGCAGGGGCACCGGTAGCGTCCGAGTCCGCGCCATGAGGCCGCCGCTCGAGAGTCTGCGCCGCTGCATGGACGGCGTCATCGCCGGGGTTGTCGCGACCTGCGCGCGTGACGGCACGCCGAACGTTTCGTTCCTGTCGCAGGTCGAGTTCGTCGACAGCGAGCACGTCGCGTTGTCCTTCCAGTTTTTCAACAAGACTCACCAGAACGTCCTCGCGAACCCGTTCGCATCGGTCTGTATCACCGATCCGCTGACCGGAGCGAGCCATACGCTGCATCTGGAGTATCTGCGCACGGAGACATCCGGTCCGGTATTCGTGCGCATGAAGGCGCGGCTGGCCGGAGTGGCGTCGCACGAAGGTATGACCGGTATCTTTCGTCTGCGCGGCTCGGACATCTATCGTGTGCTCGAAGTCGAATCTGTACCAGGCACGCATCTCGCGGCGCCGGAATCCCGGGACTTTCTGACGGGGCTGCGCGCCTATGCCGCTCACGTCACGCAGTGCCATGAGCTCGATGAGCTGATCGAGACGACGCTGGCCGATATCGAAACATTCTTCGGCATCGGGCACGCAATGATCCTCGTAGTCGACGAATCGGCTGACAAGCTGTTCACGCTGGCGAGCCACGGCTACGAGTCATCCGGGGCGGGCGCAGAGATCCCTTTCGGGCAGGGGGTGATCGGGATGGCCGCCGCCGAAAGCTGTGCAATACGCATTTGCTTCACCGCGCCCGAGTATGGTTACGGTCGCGCCATTCGGGCGAGCGCCGAGCACAGTGAACTGGCGGAGCGGCTGGAAACGGCCATTCCGTTCCCGGGCCTCGCCGATCCGCAGAGCCAGGTCGCGGTACCGATCCTGTCCGGCCAGAGGCTCATCGGTGTGCTCTACGCGGACAGCGACCAGGAAATGCGCTTCGGGTACGAGGACGAGGATGCGCTCGCAATCATTGCGGCACAGCTCGGCAGCGCGATTGCGGCACTCACGGCAGGCTCGCACGGCGAGGCGGAAAGCGTTGCGGAACCGCTGCAGCGTGTCGCGAAAAGCGGAGCCACGACGATACATGTCCGGCACTTCGCCGAAAACGACAGCATCTTCATCGACGACGACTACCTGATCAAAGGCGTACCCGGCGCGATTCTGTGGGCGCTGCTGACGGACTATGCCCGGCTCGGCCGCACCGCGTTCAGTAATCGGGAGCTCCGCCTCGACGCGCGCCTGCGTCTGCCGGAGATCAACGACAACCTCGAAGCCCGGCTGGTTCTGCTCAAACGACGCCTGATCGATCGCAACGTGCCGATCCGGCTCGTCAGAACCGGCCGCGGTCGGTTCGGGCTGAGCGTTGCAGGAGCGGTCGAGCTCGAGGAAATCGCGCAACCCGATCGCAGGTGAACGGCGTTCGAGGCAGCCAGACTCCGGTTCGTATTGCTCCTCAATCCGGGGGTGACGTCGTCTGTACTGGCAATGATATGGCTTTATGCGGAAACACGTGACGTTCAACAAGTAGCAGCGCTTTCAAGGAGTATTGTCTGGCTCGTTATTCCGTCGCTCTCGCTGTTTATCCTGCTGCCAGTTTT
>JASFSB010000324.1:0-3773 GCA_050114615.1 Gammaproteobacteria bacterium | reverse complement strand
TGTGGGGCGCGCAGGCCAGTTGCTCAACGCGATGCTGCGCGCGATCGGGCTGGCGCGCGAAAACGTGTTCATCGCGAATATTCTCAAGTGCCGCCCGCCGAATAACCGCGATCCGAAACGCGAAGAGGCTGCGACCTGCACGCCGTTTCTGTCGCGCCAGATCGCGCTGCTGCGACCGCGCGCCGTGCTCGCGCTTGGCCGCATCTCGGCACAGTGGCTGCTCCAGTCAGAATTGCCGGTCGGCCGGCTGCGTGGTCAAATGTGGCAACTGGATCCGTGGGACGTGCCGTTGATTGTCAGTTATCATCCGGCCTATCTGCTACGGAGCCCGGCCGCCAAAGCAAAGGCCTGGCAGGACTTGCTGCTGGTACAGGAACTGCTGAGTAAGGACTGATGAGCGCCGCCGTTGAACCGCGAACAGAAATTCGGCTGATGCTGCCGGCCGATCTCAAGGCCGTGGCGCATATCGAGAAAGCGGCCTACAACTACCCCTGGAACCTCGGGATTTTTCGAGACTGCCTGCTGGCCGGTTATTACAGCATCGTGCTCGATGTCGGTAGCGCCGTGACCGGGTTTGCCATCATGTCTGCGGCGGCAGCAGAAGCGCACGTGCTCAACATATGCGTACACCCGGCGGCGCGGCGCTATGGTTATGGCCGCCGCCTGCTCAATGCGATGATTCTCCGGGCGCATGAGCTCGAAGTCGAACAGATCTTTCTCGAAGTCCGGCCATCCAACGCCGCGGCCCTGAACCTGTACCGTTCGGCAGGCTTCATCGAGATCGGTGTTCGACCCGCGTACTACCAGGCTGAATTCGGCCGCGAAGACGCGGTGATCCTCTCTGCGCAGCTGCAGCAATCTGCATAGCTGCGCGCGAAGCCGACGATCTCCGTGAATACGGAAGCGAGCGCTATTGAACCCGCCATGTCGGCGGCGCAGGCACGGCGCACGTTCGCAATCATTTCCCATCCCGATGCCGGCAAGACGACGCTGACGGAGAAGTTCCTGCTCTTCGGCGGCGCAATCCAGCTTGCCGGCACAGTCAAGGGCCGCAAAGCATCGCGCCATGCAACGTCTGACTGGATGCAGCTCGAGCAGCAACGCGGTATTTCGGTGACGTCTTCGGTAATGCAGTTCCCGTATCGGGGACGCGTTGTCAATCTGCTCGACACTCCTGGCCACGAGGATTTCTCCGAAGACACTTACCGTACGCTGACTGCCGTCGACAGCGCGCTGATGGTCATCGACGCTGCCAAAGGCGTCGAGGAACGCACGATCAAACTGATGGGCGTTTGTCGACTCAGAACGACCCCGATTATCAGCTTCATCAACAAGCTGGATCGTGACGGTCTCGATCCGATGGAGTTGCTCGATAATATCGAAACGGTCCTGGAAATCGAGTGTGCGCCGATGACCTGGCCGGTCGGCATGGGGCGGGAGTTTCGTGGCATCTATCATCTCGCTGAAGATCGCCTCCATCTGTATCAGGGACGCGATGGCAGCCGCCTTCCGGAGACCGTGACGATCGATGGTCTTGCGAGCGATGCGGCGGCAGCGCAGCTCGGCGGATCGATCGGTGAGTTGCGCGAGCAGATCGAGCTGATACGCGGTGCTGCACCGGAGTTCGATATCGAGGCATATCTCGCAGGCCGCCAGACACCCGTTTTTTTTGGCGCTGCGATTCACAATTACGGTGTTCGTGAATTGCTGGATGCGTTCGTGGAATACGCGCCGCCGCCGCAGCCTCGCGAGGCGACAACCCGAATGGTCGAGCCGGCTGAGGAGAAGCTCACCGGTTTCATATTCAAGATTCAGGCGAACATGGATCCGGCTCACCGCGACCGCATCGCGTTCATGCGCATTTGCTCAGGCACCTATACGCCTGGCATGCGCTTGTTCAATACGCGCTCGAAGAAGGAGCAGCGTATCTCTGACGCGATCACGTTCATGGCCTCGGACCGGCAGCACGTGACTGAGGCGTGCGCCGGCGACATCATCGGCCTGCACAATCACGGTACGATCAATATCGGCGACAGCTTTTCGCAAGGCGAGGCGCTGCACTTCGACGGCATACCGAGCTTCGCCCCGGAACTGTTTCGCCGGGCGGTCCTCAGGGATCCATTGCGTCTCAAGGCGCTTACGAAAGGTCTGGATCAGCTGTGCGAGGAGGGTGCCACGCAGCTGTTCAGGCCCGTTTCGAACAATGACCTGATTCTCGGTGCCGTCGGGCCGCTCCAGTTCGACGTTGCCGCGTTCAGGCTGCGCGACGAGTATGGCGTCGAGTGCAGTTTCGAGCCGGTCAACGTCGCAACCGCACGATGGATAAGCTCGGACGATGCGAGCAAGCTCGAGGAGTTTCGGCGTCGAGTCAGCAGCGGGCTGGCCGTGGACCACTCCGGTGAGCTCGTGTACCTCGCATCGAGCATGGTCAACCTGAGTCTGACTGAGGAACGCTGGCCCGATATCCGGTTTTCCGCTACACGCGAGCTGCGCGCGGCCTGAATGCCCTGACGTGCGCGCCCAGCTTTGCCAGGTGATGCCCCTGCGGATCGTGTTCATAACGAGCCTGAAGATAGCAGTGCACGATGGCGCGGATTTCTTCGGCGTACGCCGGCAGCCGCGCGCAGGCCCGCGTTTCATAGGCCGCCGGTGGCTCCGTGGAGGCGCGCTCGGGAACGCCTGCGCGGCGCGCTCGCTTCACGAATGCTGCGAACAGGCGCGCCGCCAGGTCCACGCGCTCCCGCGAGCGCGCTCGCCAGGCGAGCGCCAGTGCGGTACTGAATACGATCGCCAGCGCCCCTGAGATGCTCAGCGTGAGCATCTCGGTCCAGCGCAGCCGCCCGAGTCCAAGCCACTCGATGAGACTGCGCTGCAACGCGGGCCCGTAGCCGATGATCCACTCGTTCCAGACGGTGTCGACCGCATCCCAGGCAAGCGACAGCTGGCGGGCCCAGCCCAGGTTGGCCAGCGCTGCGACTCCGTTGGCATTGGCTGAGCTCGGGTCCTCTCCCAGGCCCAGCGAGATGCGTTCCGGAGCGACCGCAGCGACCGGATCGACGCGTACCCAGCCGCGGTCCTCCAGCCAGACTTCGCTCCATGCATGGGCGTTCGATTCGCGCACGATGTAGTACTCGGCGTACGGATTGAGCTCGCCTCCCTGATAGCCCGTGACGACCCGCGCCGGAATGCCGGCGAAACGCATCATGACCGTGAACGCCGATGCATAATGCTCGCAGAAGCCTTCCTTCGTCTCGAATACGAAATCGTCAATGGTGTCGCGGCCGAGGGCCTGCGGCGTAAGCGTGTAAAAGTACTCGCCGGTGGAGAATTCCTCGAGCGTGCGCGCGATCAGTGCTTCCGGCGAGTTTGATTCGCTTTGCAGTGTTTGCATCAGCGCCTGGGTACGCGGATTGAAACCGTCGGGGAGCCGCAGGTATACGTCGCGCTGCGCTTCGTTCAGTCGTTCGTTGGCGAGGAAATCCGTATACGAGGTCACTTCATAGTTCAGACGTCCGTTTATGGTTTCGGCGCCGAAGGCGACGAGCTGATAGTCGCTTCGCATGGCCAGATTGCGGCGCCGCATCGTCGACCACTGTGCCGGCATTTCGAGCGCAAATGCCCAGCGTCGCCCGCCGGGCTCGAGCGAGACGCTGTAACGCACCGGGTCGCCGGCAAAGCTGAGTGAATCACTGACGTCTCCCCACATGCCCGCTCGTCTCGTCCAGGTTCGACCATCGAACACGGACAGCACGGGCCCGCGCCAGTACAGGTCC
>JASFSB010000323.1:0-3776 GCA_050114615.1 Gammaproteobacteria bacterium | reverse complement strand
ACGGGCGCATTCGTCAATACCGGAGTGCAGAATCTGCTGGGAATCGGGGTTCTGGCGATCGTTACGGTGCTTTCCTTGCGGAGTCTATGGCTGGTCGTGTATAGATTTATGGAATCCATGCCCTCCTAAGCTAATCGGAATGTATAAGATCGACATGAAGCTCACCTGTGCCCTGCTCTCGATAGCGATGCTGGCCGCCACTGCAGGCTTCGGCCAGTCCTCTGATCTGGTGCCGACGATCCGCGTCGAGCCGCCGCCGCGCGATTTTGCGACCGCCGAGGAACACTACCGCTACCTGTTCGAGCGCGCAGAAGGTGGCACCAATCATACAATGGCGACGATCCCGGTCTGGGACGGGCTATGGGTCCCCGGCGGCGACACGGTGACGGCGTTGTTTCTCGATGGCGGGACGCGTCGCGCCGGCGGGACGGTCATCGAAGGTGTGCTGACTCCGCTTTATGAAGCGCAGTTCAAGGCACGTCGTCAGGAAATCGAGGATGGCGGCCGACAGCGGTTCGATCGACTGACACGCTGTGAGTATCCTGGCGTGCCTCGCTGGCTTCGCGAACCGTACGTCAAAGAGTTCGTCAATACGCCGACACAGTCCTGGATGCTCAACGATTTCATGAACGAAACGCGGCGGATCTACATCGGCCGGGAACACGTAAATATCGACGGCGCCCACTCTGCAACGGGCGACAGCATCGGGTTCTGGGACGGTGACAAACTCATCGCCTGGACGAAGTGGGTCAACCCGGCTGACTACTTTCGCGGACTGCCCCTGACCAGCAACCAGTTCGAGATGGTCGAAACCTGGCAGCAGACGATCCAGCCGGATGGCACGAGAAAACTCGTGACCCAGGTGACGCTATACGATCCGATCGCGCTCACCGCACCGCAATCGGTCGTTTACACGCACGACTCACGGCCGGACCTGGACGACGTCGGTGTACGTATACGCAACTGGGAGTGCGCAACGAGCAGCAATTCTTATCAGGACGAGCAAGGTAATACACAGTTCTACCTGCCCGGCGACCCCGAATACAAGGACCCTCGTGGATCCACGGATTTCCCGGAACTGCCCGGGCAGTCGCTGAATCCGATATTCGATGCGCAGAGTTCGGAGTAATCGCACGCCGCAAGGCCCGGAAACCGGCGATCAGCGGTAATAGATCAGGCTGCCCAGAAAACTCAGAAGATCGGCGAACGCATCCGATCGCGAGATCGGGTAATGCAGCAATTCCTGACCGAGCACGACCGCTGCACCGATCATTGAGGCTTTGCTGATTCGTTCCAGTGAACGCCAGTCGTATACCAGCATCGCAGCGACGATTGCGGCCATTGTCAGGTAGGTCGCAAGCACCGGGAGATACGAAAGCTGGAACACCACCTGATACATACGATTGATGCCAGGCGGTAACAGCGGAATGGTCGCAAACAGGATGAGCCGTCGGTGATACTCAGGATTACGCACCTCACGAAACGCCAGCGTAATCAGAAAACCAAAGCCCAGCAGCGCCATGACGGACAAATAGTTCAGATCAAAGTAGAAAGGCGCGCTCGTATCGGGGTTGCGCATGCCCAGTGCGGTGATCAGGGAGCCGGTGAACAACACCGCCGTTGCGAGCGCAATGCCGAACGTTCCCAGGCTGCGGTGCAGTGCCACATTTCTGACGTTGATCAGAAACGTCTGAACTATCAATAGGGTCATCCAGCTGACGAAGGTAACGCCATGCAGATGGACGACCGGCGGCATCGGCGTCGTGTCGCCCATGACATGGCGCTGCAGCGCGGCAAGGCTGAATCCGCCGAAGATGAACAACGACATGACGACGACGATCCAGAAGTGAAACGATGGCCGGAATGTGTGGCGCGCCGTGTTTTCCGTCAGAACTGTGGCCATGCTGTGCTACTGCCGCAGCGGTGAAATATCCGATATGGACTGGCGCCGCAGAAACTTCCACTCGCCATTCTCGCGGATGAACTGATCATCGTAATGACCCAGGAAAGTGGGTTTCGGCGAGTTGTCATCTCCAGGCGTCAGGTACAGCCATTTGGTCGTTGCAAATGCGCGATCGCCCTCGATCCTGATCTGGTCATTCGTCATCACGTGGATCGTCCCTGAACCGGCTGGCAGCGGATTGTGGCCGATCTTTTCGTCCATTAGCGCGAAGATCGCCGCCGGCCCTCTGGCGGACCCGAGCCCGCCAATCCATTCACCATCGCTGGCAAACAGGCTCGCGAAAGTACGGTAGTCCCGATGGTCGTGCGCCTGGCCGTACGCGAGGATCAGTGCGCGAATCTCCTCGCGATCTTCGAGAACCTGTACGCGGGCCGCCAGCGCCTCCAGGTCGTCGGCCAGCGCCGGGTGTGCATAAAACAGGCATCCGGTAACGAGGACGACTGCAACACTGGCGGCAGCAAGTCGGATCGAGAATACGCGCATGACACTCCCCCGGGTTCATCCTGCGTTGTCGGCTGTCAAGCATACAGCGGCGGACGCTCCACCCCAAGTACCCGCCGCCCGCCGCTCGCATAAACCGGCACTGGCATCAGCGAGCGTCACTGGAGCGAGCGCGAAGCGCAACGTATGCTGCATGGATCGATTCAGGCCAGACCCGTGACGAACGACGACACATCAGGCAGCGAGCCGCAACGAAAGCGAGCAGACCAGCCACAGGAACTCCAGCCCTTGTGGCGCTATTCCGTCCTGGCGATCCTGCTGTTGTCATTCGCGTTTTACTGGTCGAACTACGGCAGGGATCAGGATCTCAGCACGCTCTCATACACGGCATTCAAGGCCGAGGTTCGCGCTGACAATGTCGCGGAAGTGACGTTGCAGGGCGATCGGATATCCGGTCAGCTGCGCCGACCGGTCGCGTCTGCGGAGGCACCCGACGCGCAGCCGTCGATGCGATTCGAATCGACGTTACCGCCCGTGGAGGACCCCGACCTGATGGCACTGCTCGAGCAACACGATGTCGAAGTGCTCGCGCGACCTCGGTCCGATCCGTGGTGGACGCAGGCGCTCATCGGTTTCCTGCCGTTGATACTGATCATCGGACTGCTGTGGTTCGCTAGTTACCGGATGCAGCGGCGCATGCTCGGAACCGGTGGTGCCGGTGGGCTGTTCGGCTTCGGCCGATCCAAAGCGCGCCTGTTTGAGCAGGGAGAAACCAGACTCAGCTTCGATGACGTTGCCGGCCTCGACAACGCCAAGCGGGACCTGCGGGATATTGTCGATTATCTCCGCGAACCGGAACATTATCGAAAACTTGGCGCCGAAATTCCGAAAGGCATCCTGCTCATGGGGCCGCCCGGCACCGGCAAGACGCTGCTGGCCAAAGCGATGGCCGGCGAGGCCGGTGTCTCGTTCTTCAGTATCAGCGGCTCGGAATTCATCGAGATGTTCGTGGGTGTCGGCGCAGCGCGTGTGAGAGATATGTTCGAGACCGCCAGGAAGCAGTCGCCGTCGATCATCTTCATCGACGAAATCGATTCGGTCGGCCGCGCGCGTGGAACGGGCCTCGGCGGCGGCCACGACGAGCGAGAACAAACGCTGAATCAGATACTCGGCGAGATGGACGGCTTTGACCCGCATGAAGCGGTCGTTGTGCTGGCTGCTACGAACCGCCCCGATGTGCTCGATTCGGCACTGCTCAGACCCGGCCGCTTCGATCGTAAAATCACTCTGGACCTTCCGGAGAAGAAGGCACGGCGCGCCATTCTGGACATCCATGTGCGCGACGTACCGCTGGCCGGCGATGTCGATCTCG
>JASFSB010000322.1:0-3785 GCA_050114615.1 Gammaproteobacteria bacterium | reverse complement strand
AAACTCTATGAATCTCGTGAAGCGGAGATCCATCTTGCATTCAGCCATTCGCTCGGAATGTCGGTCGTACTCAAAGTTGCCTCCAGACATACGAATTCAGAAGTCGAGCTGGCAAGATTCAAGCGTGAGTTCGAAACCATTCAGCGAATGCGGGAACCGAGTGTCGCGTATGCCTACGATTACGGCGAAACGGACGACTTCGCGTACATGGCACTGGAGCATTTCCCGGCCGGCAGCCTTAAAGACCGTCTGCGCGGTCCGCTTGGGCGCCAGCAGGCGGTCGAATATCTGCGACGTATCGCGCTTGCGCTCAGGCCCGTGCACAAGCTGAACATCGTGCACCGGGACCTGAAACCGTCAAACATCATGCTGCGCAGCGACGACACGATTGCGCTGATCGATTTCGGTATCGTCAAGGAAATAGGCGAAGGCGCCGGACTGACGATGCATGGCGAGTTGCGTGGCAGCCCTTACTATATGAGTCCGGAACAGGCCTCGGGTATGGACATCGACTGCCGATCCGATATCTACAGTCTGGGAGTTGTGTTCTACGAGATGTTGACGGGGCAGAAGCCGTATGTAGGCACCGATCTCATGCAGGTACTCAATCAGCATATTGATGCGCCTCCGCCAATGCTGCCAGGGTCGCTTTCCGGCTATCAGCCGCTGATCGACTACCTGATGGCCAAGGATCGCGAGGAGCGGATCGCCACTGTCGATGAAGTGCTGATCGATGCTGTTCTGCAGGACCCTGAGAATCCCAATCCGTACCAGCAATCTCAGCGGGCCTGACCTTCGTCTGATTCTTCGACATTGTCTGCAGGCAGGGGGAGAAAACCGCGCTTCGCGTGGTCCAACCTGTTCGGTGGTCCGCTGGAATGTCGGACTCTTCGAGCCGGCAAACCGGGGCGGATCTTGGGAATATCGAAAAGCAGCGCAGGCGGCAGCGGCATACCTGCCGTGTATTCCCTCCGGTGCCTGGGTGTGCGCCTTGCCTCGCTCGTGCTTCTGTGTATTGCGGCGCGCTCTGGCACGACCCAGGAAGTCGACGATTCCACGAAGCAAATAGACATTCGCAGCCAGCGTGCAGTTATTCAGGTCGACGGAGTGCTGGATGAGGAATTCTGGCAAAACGCGACGCGGATCGAAGACCTGCACGAAGTCGAACCCAATGAGTTCACGGCGCCGTCCCAGCAGACCGAAGTCTATTTGTTCTATGACAGCGATGCGCTTTACGTCGGAGCACGACTGTGGGACACCGAGGCGGATCGTATTACTGCGAATGTTTTGCGCCAGGGTGAAGGCCTGGGCAGTGAAGACCGTTTCGCGATCATCATCGATCCTTATCTCGATCGACGCAGTGGTTATCGCTTTCAGGTGAATCCGAACGGCGTTCGCTGGGACGCGATCTATCAGAATGTATCGAGCCTGGAGAGTAACTGGGAAGGCATATGGGAAGGTGCCGCGACGCGTGACGAATCCGGCTGGACGGCCGAAATGGCCATCCCGTTCAAAACCGTATCGTTCAATCCAAATACCGCCGAGTGGGGCATGAATTTTCTGCGCACCATTCAGCGCAGCGGCGAGGAGATCGCCTGGGTGTCGCGTAATCGGCAGATGAATCCCGGCGTAACCGGTATCGCCAGCGGCTTCGCGGGACTCGAACAGGGGCGCGGTCTTGATATCGTTCCCTCAGGCGCCGTTCGGCGTGTCAAAACCTACGGCGATGCAGGCGACGCAGCCAGCGACTTCGAGCCGTCCCTGGACGTCTTCTATAAGGTGACGCCATCGCTGAATGCCGCCCTGACGATCAATACCGACTTCTCGGCGACGGAGGTCGACGATCGTCAGGTGAACCTGAGCCGTTTCAGTCTGTTCTTCCCGGAAAAGCGCGATTTCTTTCTACAGGACGCCGACATCTTCGAGTTCGGACGTATCGGTGGCGGCGGATTCAATCGGGGTGGCGGCGGCAATCCGTCCGTTCCGGGCAGCGCGGCACAGAACGGTCGCCCGTTTTTTTCGCGGCGTATCGGTCTCAGTGCCTCCGGCCTGCCTGTCGATATCGATTACGGCGGCAAGCTCAGTGGCCGCGTCGGACGATGGAATATCGGTGCACTGGCCATTCGACAGGGTGCATTCGAAGATGTCGGGGAAACGGATATTTTCGTTGGCCGGGTTGCAGCCAACGTTCTGAACGAATCGGCAGTCGGTATCATCGTGACCGACGGCAATCCGCGATCGAACGCAGAAAACTCGCTGATTGGCGCAGACTTTCGCTATCGAAATTCACGATTGCCGGGAAATCGCCTACTCGAAAGTCAGCTCTGGTATCAGGAAACCGACGAACCCGGTGTCAGCGACCAGAATCGGGCTTTCGGCTATGGCATCAGCCTGCCGACTGCGACGGGCTGGCGCGGCGGGTTCACAAGCCGGCAGGTCGAACAGAACTTCAATCCGGGCGTAGGGTTCGTCGATCAACTCGGCATTCGCGACTACGCGCTCGATTTCGGTCACCGCTGGCGCTTTCAGGATAGCTGGCTGCGCGAGACCTTTCTCGGGTTCGACGGTTATCGGCAGGAATGGCTCGACACGGGCGATGTTCGCAGCGAGGCAGTGGGGCTGCGTTTCACGTTCAACAACAACACAGAGGACGGTGTATTCTCGCGCGTCGTCCGCAATCGTGAAGTCCTGCTCGAGGACTTTGTCATCTATACGTCGTCGGATTACGATCCGGCGGTGCCGGAACGCGGACGACAGGTTGTCGTTCCGGCCGGTGACTACAGCTTCTGGGATTGGCGCGTCGGCACCCGTACGGGCGAGCAGCGCAAGGTTTCATATGAAGGCAGCATCAGTGGCGGGGACTTCTATGACGGCCACAGGATTCAGCTCAACGCCAACGTGACCTGGATTCCGACGCTGCATTTACGCTTTGGTCTGTCCTATCAGGCCAACGATATCAAACTGCCCGGCGGCGATTTCGTCGTCCGACTTTCCTCGATGCGGACCGAAGTCGTCTTCTCGTCGCGACTCAGTTGGGTGAACCTGCTGCAATACGACAACGTATCGGAGACGCTCGGAATCAACAGCCGGCTCCACTGGATACCGGAGGCCGGGCGGGAAGGATTCATCGTGCTCAACCGCGCGCTCAATGACGCAGACAAAGACGGCTCTTTCAGGCCGTTGTCGGCCGATCTGGCGGTCAAGTTCGGCTATACGTTTCGATTCTAGTTCGTGACCGGTTACGGGTTGAGCGTGTCGTCGAGCGCGTTGCGTACCTGACTATCCCAGAGTTCCGCCACTTCCTGACCGGCAGGCAGGTCTGTCCACGGTCGCCGAAACGAAATCGTGCCACTGCTGTCGACGACGAAGACGCCGGGAATGAATTCGACCCCCCACGAGCGCGCTATCGGATCTCCTGAGCGAATGGCGGTCATGGGAAAGCCCAGCGCTGAAATGTATTCGGCTGGATTGCCTGAGCCGTCTTCTTTGGCATTGATCGTGACCACTTCGACGCCACGATCGCGGTAGTCAGCTTCGATGCGTTCGAGATACGGCATGAACGCCTTGCAGTACCCGCACCAGGTTGCCCAAAAGATGACGACGGACGCGGACGCTCCGTCGGCCGCGGGAAACTCGACCGTACGACCGGAGAAGTCGTACGCGCGAAATCGCGGCGCCTCATCTCCCGCTTCCACCGCAGCCGCCACTGAGCAGGCGAGCATGGCTGTAATGAGCAGAATATTTCGAATCATGGTCAGTCCTCGGTCGCCAATCGGTTTGTCGAT
>JASFSB010000321.1:0-3788 GCA_050114615.1 Gammaproteobacteria bacterium | reverse complement strand
CGCGCGAATACTTTCGAGATCGGGTTGCCAGTCCGCGCCCTCGTCGCAGCGGTAATGCACGGGCTTGCCGCGGCACAGGTTGACCGCCGCGGTCCATAACGGGAAGTCAGGCGCCGGGATCAGCACTTCGTCGCCGTCGTCGATCAACGCCTGCATCGCGATGCCGACCAGTTCCGAGACGCCGTTACCGATGTAGATATCGTCGATGTCGACACCGGGAATGCCGATCCGCTGGTAGTGCTGCATTACCGCCTTGCGCGCCGAGTAGACGCCATGCGAATCGCTGTAGCCCTGCGACGCGGGAATATTGTGGATCACGTCGCGCAGAATTTCCTCGGGTGCCTCGAAACCCCAGGGCGCGGGATTGCCGATGTTGAGCTTGTACACCTTGTGGCCCTCTTCCTCGAGCCGGTGCGCGGCGCGCAGTACGGGGCCGCGGATGTCGTAGCAAACGTTGTCGAGCTTGCTCGACTTGACGATCGGGCGCTGCTTCTTCGGCAGCAGCGTGGGCACGGATTCGGAAGTTTTCATGTCAGCCTGGCAAACGGTCGGCCGGATTTATTATCCGGATTGCAGCAATGATAGCACCCCGGGGAAAATAGCCAACCGCCGGAGGCCGGGGTCGTTCCCGGCCTCCGGGAACGATCCTGGAGGCGAACATATCACCGGCCCGACTCGCTTTCGTTCTCGAAAGACAACGTCTTCACCGGTGAATCCTCGATACTCAGCTCCAGTCGGCGTTCGTAGCCGGGAGGTTCGAATACGCCGATTTCCGGGTCCGGGAAGCGGATACCCTGGCCGCTCAGGAGCCGCCGGTAAAGGCGGTAAATCCGGCTCGAAGGCGAATAGTTCGACATGTCGAAATGCCGATGGCTCATCGGCAACGTGAGATCGGTCACGTCGAGGTAGAGGGCATTGGCGGCGAGCTCGCCCGGACGAACCCCGTCTTCGGAGGGACCATTACCCAGCTTCCGACCCCGCCATTCCTGCCGGTCGTAAAAAAACATTTCGGACAGATGCAGCACCAGATCGCGCCGATGCTGCACGATAAAGACCCGCTCGGCGAAATCGATCTTCTCCACCCACCGGGCGTGACCCTGAAGCGGCACGTCGGGACTGCTCATCACGACCGCGTCCAGCATTCGCCGTTGCAGGGAGCCGACCTCGTAGAAATCCTGCAGGAAAGCCATCAGCGGGATATTACCCATACTGTGGGCCATCAGGGTAACGCCGACATGGCGCACCCTGTCCGGATGCCGGGCGCGGTAATCGTCGAAGGCGATCAGAAACCGCGACAATCCCTCCGCGGCGCTCACCGCGTGTTCGATCGGCCGCACCGTGGCACCGCCCCAGGACAGCCAGCGCAGGACGACGAATCGGGTATTGCTTTGTCGCTCGATATCCGGCAATTCCTCGGGCTCGAAATTCTTGTAAAACTTCTCGCCGCGCCCGTGAATGAAAAACACCACGTTGCGATTTTTCGACTGGCGGAAAACGCGGTCGAAAAGGGCCTCGCTATCGTCGATGTAAAATGGCCGGTCCGGTCCGGTTTCGGTCGTGTACAACTCTATCCCACGCTTGTCGAAGCGCCGCAGGTTCCAACTGCCGCCCGCCGGCCTGTTGGTGGTCGACCAGCTGCCCTCCAGCAGGTTTCCGTTTTCGCCGATCAGCCATCGCCCCTTGATGCCGTTGAATCCCCACGGGCGATGTGCCGTTGTCTGAAAATCTATCGTGCGGCCATTAATCTTGCCGAAGATCCGGACCTGACCGGTACTGTCGGCAGCAGTTACACGTTTGCCGTTCTGCCGCAGCGAAAGAATCAGGTGTCTGAGATTTTTACTCGGCACCGAGGGATGATTGCTCTCGATGCTGGATATCCAGTCGCCGTCGAGATTGACGGACGACCCCGTATTGCCTGGCGAGTGTCTTTCGTGCTGCGATTGCGAGGAGAGCGACCCGGCGGTAAGTGGTACTTCCCGTTGCTCACCGCTTGCGGAGCTTTCAGCTTCGCCGGTCCCCTCGGCCGCGATCGGCCCCGGCCCCGAAACCCGTTCCGCGCAAGCCGCCAGGAAAAGTGCGCATACCGCCGCCACGGCCGCTCGGCATTTGCTGTCCATAGGCCCGTTTTTTATCTTGTCGTAACCGCCGATCCTAGCAGCTAGCACGGTTCCTCACCACTCGTCACCGCGATGCTACGAGTATCTCGGCTCCGAGGCATCGAGCGCTCCGCTCGCGTGACGTTCCGTCATTCGTGTGCGTCGTGCAGGCACAGCTCGTGGTTCGACAACACCTCGATGACACGGCACTCGGCGACGCGGTTGGCGGTGCACTCGGAAATCATGCGTTCGAGTTCCGCGCGCAGGCTCTGCAGGCGCTCGATGCGCGACTCGACGTCGCGCAGGTGCTCGCGCGCGATCTGGTCGACTTCCTCGCAGGAATGCGAGGGTTCGTCGCCGAGCGCGAGGATTTCGCGGATCCGCTCGAGCGGGAAGCCCATTTCGCGTGCATGACGAATGAAGCGCAGGCGGTCGCGATGCGCGCGGCTATAGATGCGCTGATTGCCGGCGCTGCGCCCGGGCTCCGGCAACAGGCCGATTTGCTCGTAGTAACGCACGGTTTGCACCTTGCAATTACCCGTCTTCGCCATTTCGCCGATAGAAAATTGTGCCGACATGCCGGACTCCCCTTGAAGCTACAGTCACTGTAGGTACTAAACTTAGCATACATTCGAATCGAAACCACAACCCATGCCGGCCTGCAGTTGCGAAACCGATCTCAAATTCGACGGCGTTTCCCGTCGCTACCGAACGATCCTGTGGATCGTCATCGGCATCAACGCGTTCATGTTCCTGATCGAAACCGGCGCCGGCATCGCCGCCGACTCGATGGCGCTGCGCGCCGACGCGCTCGACTTCCTCGGCGACAGCCTGACCTACGGTTTGACGCTGCTGGCGATCGGCCACTCGCTGCGCTGGCGCGCCGCGGCCGCGATGTTCAAGGGGATGACGCTGCTGTTGATGGGACTGTGGGTGCTCGCCTCGACCGCCTGGCAAGTCCTCGTTCTCGGCGTACCGAACGAAACCATCATGGGTTCGGTCGGACTGCTCGCCTTCGCGGCCAATGCCGCGAGCGTGCTGTTGCTGCTTCGCTACCGCGACGGCGACGCCAACGTGCGCTCGGTGTGGCTGTGCAGCCGTAACGACGCGATCGGCAATCTCGCCGTCATCCTCGCCGCCGGCGCTGTCTACGTCACCCGAACCGCCTGGCCCGATATCGCGGTCGCCTTCGGCATGGCGCTGCTCTTCCTGCACTCGGCTTTCCTGATCATCCGCCAGGCGGGCAGCGAGCTGCGGACCGGGCGGGAAGCCGCCGACTACGGTTCGTGACGCCCGTGCACGCTGCCCGACCGGTCGCGCTGGCCGGAAGACCGTCACAAACACGGGCAGCGGCACGCCGAGGAGTGCGAGGCAGGTCACTTTTTCAACCGATAAATAATTGATTTCTCACGGTTTACGGCTAAAAGTTTACCTGTACCTGCATCCTTTGCGGCAGGCACTGCGCTGATATTGCCGTGGTGATCGATTTTTGTGCTTTATCGATCCGGAACGCAGTGAGCGGTTGGTCGTCGATTCCCGGCAA
This sequence comes from Gammaproteobacteria bacterium, assembly GCA_050114615.1. Lineage (GTDB taxonomy): Bacteria > Pseudomonadota > Gammaproteobacteria > Steroidobacterales > Rariloculaceae > JAHEEO01. The sequence goes on along the minus strand of JASFSB010000321.1, from coordinate 149 downwards.
CCGATCATTTCGATTTACAAAAGCAACGCGCAAGGATTTTGACATGGCCCTTCCTTCACCCGAGCGACGCGCGAATCCCCGCATCGAAATCAACGGTGAAATGACTTATCGCACCGACGACTCCAGCGAAGCCCGCCAGGGGCAAATCG
>JASFSB010000320.1:0-3792 GCA_050114615.1 Gammaproteobacteria bacterium | reverse complement strand
CCGCCCCGGATATTTCTTCGCATTCTTCCCGATAAGCCCCGACACCGCCCAGATACGGCAGAAACGCCCTGGGTTTGCCGTCCACATTCGCGCCCCAGTACCAGGATTCGGTGCGCATCATGACCGTCGGTTGCGCGGCTTCGATGACCTTTCGTGCCCATTCGGTCTCATGTTTCTCCTCGGCTTCCGTGGTCGTCAGGCCGTTGGCGCGCATCCAGTCGATCAGGTCGGCAATAAAATCGACATGCTGCTCGATCGACAATGCCACGTTGCTGAAGACACTCGGACTTCCCGGGCCGGTAATCGTGAACAGATTAGGAAAGTTCGCGACGACGAGACCGAGCCAGGACGTGGGCCCGCTGGTCCACTTATCCTTCATGCTCACGCCTTCGCGCCCCCTGATGTCGATGTTGAGCAGCGCGCCGGTCAGCGCATCGAAGCCTGTCGCGAACACGATGACATCGAGTTCTGTGTGCGCACCGGAGGCCTGAGTGATCCCGGTCGCAGTGATTTCACTGATCGGATCCCGTCGTGCATCGACGAGATGTACGGTGTCACGGTTGAAGCAGTCGTAGTACTTGTCGGACTGCACGAGACGACGCGCGCCGATCGGATACCGGGTCGCATCGGGGATCAGTGCTTCGGCCGTATCGGGATCGTCCACGATGCGGCGGATCTTTTCCGCGATAAAGGCACAGGCGGTTGCGTTCGAGTCGGGATCGAACAGCAGGTCCTCGAAGCTCAGCAGCAACGTTGGCCCGCCGATCTGCCAGGCGGTCTCGTAGCGTCGATGCCGTTCCGCCGGACTGGCATCGACCGCTTTGCCCGTCCCGCCGTCCACGCCCATACCGAGCAGGGAGTGGGCTAGCTTTTCGCGCAATGCGCCATAGTTGCGTTTGACCTGCATGTCCTCGTCGGCACTGATGGCTCTGTTGCCCGCCGGAATGACCCAGTGCGGCGTCCGCTGAAAGACGTACAGCTCGTCGACCTCGGGTGCGATATTGCCGATGATCTGCACGCCGCTCGAACCCGTGCCGATCACGCCGACGCGCCTGCCGGTCAGCTCGATCCCCTGTCTGGGCCAGCGGCTGCTGTGAAATGACTCGCCCTGGAACGTTTCGAGGCCCCTGATCTTCGGCATGTTCGGCTGCGACAGACAACCCGTGGCCATCAGCAGATACTGCGCCCGGAATTCACCGGCGCTCGAGCCAATGCGCCAGCGCGCATCGGTCTCGTCCCAGTGCGCGGACTCGACTTTCGTGTCGAGTCGGATATCTTTCAGCAGATCGTAGCGCTTGGCGACGTGCTGAAGGTAGCGCAGAATTTCCGGCTGCTTCGCATAGCGCTCCGACCAGCGCCAGCTTTGCTGCAGCGCGTCGTCGAACGAAAACGAATACTCGTAGCTTTCGACGTCACAGCGCGCGCCGGGATACGCGTTCCAATACCAGGTGCCACCGATGCCGGACGCCGCCTCCAGCACAACGGCCTTGAGGCCGAGCCTGTTCATACGGTGCAGCGCGTAGAGGCCGGCGAATCCGGCACCGACGATAATGGCGTCGAACGTCTGTGTCTGTTCAGTACTCACCGTGACCCGTCCGGGAACCGGTTGTTGCGACAACGCGCTTATACTCAGTGATATACACTATTTATACAATTCAAATGCCTTTCGGGGGATACGAATTTGTCCTTGTGGAGTGAGCTGAGCAGGCGTAACGTATTCAAGGTGGGCGCAGCCTATGCCGTGGCTGCCTGGCTGATCGCTCAGATCGTCGCAACCATCAGTGAACCGCTCGCACTGCCGGAGTGGTTCGACACCGGCGTAATCATTCTGCTCGTCATCGGGTTTCCATTCGCTTTGCTGCTTGCCTGGGCCTACGAGGTCACGCCCGACGGCGTCAGAGCGACGCGCGATATACCGGCCGGTCAAAGCATCACGCATATTACGAGTCAGCGACTGAACTTCATCACCACAGGGCTGCTCGTCGTGGCCGTCGCCTTCATGGCTGCCGATAACTATCTCATCGGTGAGGAAACGCTGAGACCGGGCCCGGCGCAAACGGACGCGCCGGCGCCGGCAAATACACTGGGCGGGCAGAGCGCCATCAACGCGGTCCCGATGCGCGACAAAGTGGCCGTTCTGCCGTGCGAAAACCTCAGCCCGAATCCGGATGACGCTTACTTCGCAGCGGGCATTCACGAAGAGATATTGAATCAGCTCGCGAAGATACGCAGCCTGCTCATCGTCGCACGGACGTCGGTACTGCGGTATGCGGAAGAAAAGCCGGGTATTCCCGAAATCGCGCGCGATCTGGGCGCGACGGCGGTCATGGAGTGTAGCGTCCGATACGCCGGCGACGATGTGCTCGTGACAGCGCAGCTCATCGATCCATCGACCGATGCACACATGTGGTCAGAAACCTATCCTGGCAACCTCAGCGACCTCAGCACGATCTTCGCGATGCAGGCCGACATCGCGATGAATATCGCCAATGCGCTGCAGGCGGAGTTCTCGCCGGCCGAGCAGGCGCGGCTCGGGCGCGAGCTGACGGAGTCCTCCGAAGCCTATGCGGTGTTTCTCGCGGCGCTTGCCGCCGGCGCGGGTGAGGAACGCCTGGGCCTGCTCGAGCAGGCGCTCGAGCTCGATCCGGATTTCGCTGCAGCCTATGCCGGCATCGCGATTTCGCTTGCACAGACCACGTTGAACACGATCGGCGCATCGAGTACGCGCTCATGGAGCGAAGTCGGCGCCCGCGCGGCCGCGATGGCCGAACGGGCGCTCGCACTCGACCCGGACAATGCATTCGCGTATGCAGCGCGCGGACTGATCAGCGAGCTCTCCTGGCGCTGGCCTGAAGCGCGCGAAAACTACGTACGCGCCTACGCGCTCAATCCGAGCGATCCGTTCGTTGTCGGGCGATTCGCCTGGTTCAGTGCTTTTTCGGGCACTTTCGACCAAGCCAGGCAACTGGCGGATCGACTCACCGATCTCGAGCCGAATCAGACCGACGCCTATACGAGTGCCAGTCTCCCGTACGGCTTTGCCGGCGATGTCGAGGAGGCGATCGCGCGCTGCGATCGGGCCATCGAGCTGGATCCGACGAATATCTTTTGCCAGCACGCGCTCGGCGGCCTGCACGCGCGCCTCGGCAACCGGGCCCAGGCCGAAGCACAGGCGCGGCTCGTCGAGCGTTTTCTCGGCGCAAACCGCTTTCTCGCATACCTGCCACAGCTCGCGGTGATCTATTCACTGATCGGCAGCGACGAAGACGTCGAGAGAATCGTCGCGGAAGTCGAAGTGGCCGCCAGAGCGACCGACATCGGCGCCGGCGGCCGGGTCCTGCTTTATGCCGGCGCCGGCGACAGGGCCCGGACGCTCGAGTGGCTGCGCACGGCCGTCGAGAAAGTACGGCGCGGTGAGCCAGACCCCGGTTATTTCGATCTGATGACCGCCAAGAGCAACGCATACGGCGTGCCGATGCTCGATGAGCCCGAATTCCGCGAGCTGCGCAGCCAGCTCGGCTCACTGTAACGCGATCAGAGTCCTCTATTTTAAGGAGAAGCGATGCGCTCGCACGATGCAAATCGCAGTTCAGGAACCCGATGGCTCGCCATGGCAGCATCGATCAGCTGGCTCACACAGGCGCACGCGCAGTCCGAGCCGCTGATCGACTGGGCGGAGCTCAACGCAGAAACGCTGCGTCACTTCCAGGCACTGATCCGCTTCGACACGAGCGACCCACCCGGTAACGAGCGCCCCGCTGCCGAGTACCTGCAGCAGGTACTCGAAAGCGA
>JASFSB010000319.1:0-3793 GCA_050114615.1 Gammaproteobacteria bacterium | reverse complement strand
CGGGCGGTTCAGCCAGCGGCGCAGAGGCGCCTCGAATGCCAGCACGAATCCGGCCTGCGCAATTCCAAGTGCCAGAAGTGGCAGCTTTGGCGGCAGCGTATTGCTGATGGCGGCATCGGGCACGCTGATCATGGCCACGGGATAGGGGCCGAGCACAGTCAGACCGATCAAGAGGCCGAGCCCGAAACAGCCGCAGCCGAATCTGAGCATGGGCTGGTCGAGACGATTGTCGCGCCAGGCGTAACCCAGTTGATGGACGGCTACCCAGACGAAAACGTAGTTGAACCAGCCGAGCCCCGTCAGGCCCGCGAAGAACAGCGCGTCGTCCGCGACGGCGAGCGCCGCAGGCACAAAAAACGTAGCCAAGCCCCAGCGCTGCCAGGCTGCGTGCGTCAGCGGCACGAGCAGGACGATGAGCGTGTAGATGGCGAGGAACCAGATGGGTATCAGCGCGATCTTGGAGCCCTGCTGCACCATCTCGCTGCCGATACCGAGACTCCGGCCGACGGTCGCAATGACGGCCCATGCGGCGATCAATGGCAGCACTGGAAGGATCAGGCGGCGTAGACGGGCGTCGAGCCACGCGCTGACGGGCTTCCCGTCCCGCTGCGCGGCCCTCCATGAGACGGCATTGGCATAGCCGCCCACGAGAAAGAACACCGGCATGACCTGGAAGCCCCAGGACAGCCAGCGCGTGTAATCGGCGAGCTCGAGCATGTTGCCGATGACCAGGCTGCCATCGGCAACATAGGGCGCTGCCAGCAGCCAGTGGCCGGAAATGACCGCCAGGATCGATGCCGCACGCAGGAAATCGACGAGGCGATTTCGCGACTCCGGTGTCTTCGCGGCGACGCCGGCCGCGCGAGACCATAGGCTCACGGTTCGAACATCCGCCATTCGGGACGATAGGCGAGGCCGATGCTCACGATTCGCTTGATCAGCGTGTCGTAATTGACGCCACTGGTCTCTGCCGATTCGGCGAAATCCTCGCCATACGTCAGATCCGGGTTCGCATTGGCCTCGAGCAGAAACACCTGGCCGTCCTCGCGAATTCTAAGGTCCATTCGCCCGTACCCGCTCATGTGCAGTGCGCGATAGACCCGCTTGGCCAGCCGCGCGAGCGCCGAGAGTTGCTCCGGGTTGAGATTCCGCGCTGCGTGAGTCGAAATGTCGTGGCGCTCCTGATACTTCTTGTCCCACTTGACGGCCCGGGTCGCAATGCGTGCCTGGACCCCGGACAGGTTGCCAAAATCCATTTCCCAGACTGGAAACGTCGTCAGGCGGGAATTGCCGAGCACGCCGATGTAGAGCTCCCGGCCGTCAATGTACTCCTCGACCAGGGCATCGCTCTGAACATGCTCGTGGATGAATTCGACGCGGTCACGCAATGCGTTCATGTCGTCGACGACAGAGGCCTGAGCGATGCCGAGAGATGCATCCTCGGTGGCAGACTTGACGAACAGCGGGAACCGGAGGCGTCTGGGTTCGCGAAAGCGTTTGCCGAAAGGGAATAAACGAAACGCCGGTGTGGCAATTCTGTGGCTGGCCAGGACCTGCTTCGTCAATACCTTGTCACGCGAGATCATCATTCCGCGTGGATTGCACCCGGTGTACCGCTGCCGCTTGAGCTCGAGGTAAGCAACAACATAGTGATCGTAGGTCTCGATGCCGGAAAATTCATCGAGCAGGTTGAACACGATATGCGGCTTGAAATCATGGATCGATGCTCTGAGATCCGTCAAGCGGTCGCCGATGCCGACGACCATGACTTCGTTGCCGAGATCGCGAAGCGTTCGCAACACGTCATGCTCGGTCTTGAACCGGTCGATCTCGCTGTCACTCAGGCCGGATATGTCTTCGGGTGGAACGAGCGCTTCGTGAACCATGAGCAGGATCCGATAGCGCTTCATATGACGTAGCGCTCCCGGTTTCGCTCGAGCAGATCGCACACGACTCGCTCGTACAAACGCGTGGCTGCCGGCAGGGCATCACGTCGATTTGTGCGCAGGACCAGGTCGAGCTCGCGCGCGCGGCATCGGATGACGCCGGCAACGTGCGTGAAGAGATATGTGCCGGCGCCCGTGCGCGCTGTCACACGCTTGCGCAGGCGCGACTCGACCGAGCCGAGATAGCGGCTGGCGGCCATGGAGTCGGGCGCCCTGGCGCGATCCATGAACGTTCGACGGAGCCAGGCGTCGTAGCGGCGTTCGCTCAGAGTTTCCCGCGACTTCTGGCGCCGATAGTGCTCGCCCAGTGTGCGGCGATTGGACGCGAGCGACGCCACCACTGTGCGGTCCGCATTGACGGGTCTGCGGCCTGAGATCTCGGCCATGATCCCGTCCACGTACTCGAGCTTGGCGAGCGCGGGCCAGCCGGCATATTCACGTCGCCAGCGTGCTTTGGGCTGCAACCAGACCGCGAACGTCTCGGCAAAGTCCTCGGTTGGGTGGCTTTGCGCATACCAGTGCCCCAGGTGCTGGACGAATCGCCTGCTTGCCGGACGAACCGCATAGTGCGACGGGTAGCGCTTCGATACCGGGCCGAAGGTTGCCCGCCAGTCCGCTCGGCGCCTGATCGCGAACGCCGTATCGAGCGCATGTCCGGCTTCGTGCCGCAGGATTCGGCGCCGCCAGTAACGGCACGTGCCCTCGGCTTCGCCCTTCAATCGCCGTTCGAGTTGAGCCAGACGGGTATGGGCGGCATAGAAGGGCACGGCGATCCCGGGTATCCCGTCGGGTGAAAACCAGTCGGTCGAGAGCCAGACGTGCGGCTTGAATCGGATACCGCGCCGCTCGAGGGCGGCATAGAGGTGCTCGATGTCGGCGGCGATCGGGCTCGTTTTGGTGCTGAGCCTCAAATCACAGAAGCGTCTCTCGAGCAGTTCCGCATCGCTGGCGGTTGCCCAGCGCCCATCGGCCCTGCGACGCGCTGCGGCGGGTTTCGTCTTCATGTGCAGTCCGGCACCAGTGCGTTACCGCTACTCGATTTCCGTTACCGTAACCGCATCCTCCGCCGCGGCTTCCTCGAGTCCGAATTCGACCTTGAGGGCTTCGACGTCCTCCTCGTCGATCTGCCGGATGCTGCGGATAGAGAGCTCCTCTCGAAGCGGTCCGTCGATCAGAATGCGGTCCCGTCCGAACGGACAGATTCGTCGGTCACCGTCGCGGTCGACGACGCCGATTCTGAATTCGGACTCGAGATTCATCGAGGGCATGGTCAGCACGACGTGATAGGCGCGGCTGCCCGGTGCATCCAGAATCAGGTTGCGGTTATCCAGAGCCGTGAAATCGCGGATCGAGCTGCTGAAGATGCAGTCACTGGCGCGGCCGTCTCCGCCATCGAGTCGGGCCTGGCTCCCGCTGTCGCCGCCCGTGCCGGCGCAGCCCGCAGCGCCGGCTGCGACGGCCAGTAGCGCGGCCGCGGCCCGCAGCGTGCCGCGCCGCAGCGGGGCAGTCTGGTTCGTGAATGGCTTCCGACCCATTTTCGATGCCTCGGATTCGTCTGACGAATCAACGAGCAATCGGGCCGTCGCGACTGCCTGCTGTCTTGTCGGCCCTGAAGCTCAATCCGGACAGTATAGTATCAATATCGTCATACAATCTCGGGTCGCGGCCCGAGCCATTAGAAACGGATTCAGGGGGAAGGGATGACAGCAAGCCGACGGGCTATCGAGCCGGAAGCCATCGGCGCCGTGCGGACTGACAGGCCGCAGAACGGCGCAGAGTATCTCGAGTCACTGCGCGATGGTCGCGAAGTCTATATCTATGGCGACCGCGTCGAGGACGTGACCGCG
>JASFSB010000318.1:0-3807 GCA_050114615.1 Gammaproteobacteria bacterium | reverse complement strand
GAAGATCGACTGCCGATCAACATCCTCGGGGGCTCGCGGCTGAGTATCGAATACTGAAAACGTTCCGACGACCGAGCCCAGTCCCTCGTAAAGCGGCACGCCGGCATAAAAGCGATAGCAGGGGCCACCGGCAATCAGCGGATGGCCCTGCGTACGCGCATCCGTCGCCGTGTCATGAATAATGACCGGCTCATTCGCCTGTGCTGCAAGGTATCCAAGACCCTCCCTGAACGGGAGGTTCGTGATTCTCCAGCCGTGCACGGACTTGAACCACTCCGCTTCGTGGTGAAAAAGCGTGATTGCGGTGACTGGCGCGTTGAGCAGCTTTGCTGCAACGCGTGTGATTCTGTCGAATCGCTCGCCGACGCTGCTGAAGTACCGGTTGTCGCGCGCGAGAGCCGCAAGTTTCAGCGTGCTCGAGCTGGCAATCGTGTGTGACAGCAGATTGCCATCCGGTTCATCGGTCATAACAGGCGGCGCCTTAAGTAAAAATCCTCAGTCTCAATGCCTCCTCCGAAGCGCGATAGAGCGCGAATTCAACGAGTTATGTGGGTTTGGGGCGCGTCGGGGCATTGTGTAGCGACGGTATTTAGCGCCTGAACCGGCCGGAGCGCAATTCCGGTTGCGCTAAATGTGACGAAGTCCGAATTCACGAAAAAGGGCGCTCAACTTTCGGCGCGAGGTGCCGAAAACAGCCCTTGTGTGAATGTGTGTGCGTGTTGCACGCAGGATTGAGGGCCGACGATATGTTGATAGTCACCAGAAAAACTGATGAATCGATCACTATCGAACCTCTTGACGGCGTAGACCCGGAAATGACGCTGGGCGAAGCATTTAGAAACGGGCCTATAGAAGTTAAGTTGATTCGAATCAATCGATCGAGAGTACGGCTTGCCATCGAGGCTCCCGCTGAGTTTCAGGTATGGCGCGGCCGTCGCGACGTCGCGACGATGGCGCCGATGAGCACAGTGCAGTGCGAACCCGCCAGCAGAGTTCTCGAGTACAAGATTGCCGCAGATCTTTAGATGTCTTCCTCGCCCAAGCTGAGTCATGCCGTTGTCGCGGCTGGTGCTGATGCCGTTGTGCAGGCTTGCGTCCCTGCCCAGGACGCTGCGTTGCCGTCGTGGCTGATGCACAATCGTGTCTTGCCTGTGCTTTGCGTAGACAGCGCCGCAAACATCGTCTTTGCCAATGACGTCTTTGCAGAAGCGCTCGGGTTCGAATCGGCCGAGGCGCTGATTGGCACGAATCTGCTTCGGGCGCGTCTCACCGAAGAGGCAGCATGGGCGGCATGGGAAAATCAGGACCTGCAGACGTTTCGCTTCCGTCATGCCGGAGGCGATCCGGTCTTACTATCCGGATCGCGCGGGAAAGGCGTCGATGACGCCGGAAATCCCATTTATCACTGTATTTTTTTCCGGCAGGGCGATTCCCAGGAGACAGGGCAGCTTCTCGAGCATGCGGCCCGCATGGAAGCCGTCGCCGGTCTGTCGAGCGGGATTGCTCACGATTTCAATAATCTGCTCACCGTGCTTGTCGGTAACCTGTATTTGCTCGGTGAGGAGCTGCGCGACAATGAAACTGCGTTTGCCAGAATCAAGGCAGCCCGTGATACGGCCCTGCGTGGCGCAGAACTGACGCGACAGCTCCTGAATTATGCACGCGGCGAAGACTCCGACGCACCTGAAGTGAATCCGGCCTCCGCGGTCTGGAAGCTGCAGCCTCTGCTGGAAAAGCTCGTCGGTTCCAGAATCGCGCTGCACGTCGACGTGACGGCCGAAGAGCGCACAGTCACGGCGAGCCGGGCTCAACTCGAGAGTGCGATCGTCAATCTGGTGATCAATGCGCGCGATGCGATCGAGGGTGACGGGATCATCCGGGTCGGTGTGCACGAGGCTGCGGGCAACTCGGCCCTGGAAACTCAGCTGAGTATCAGCGTCACGGACAACGGACCTGGCATGACAGCCCAGGTGCGCAGACGTGTCTTTGAGCCGTTTTTTACGACGAAAGGGGAAGGGCGCGGTACCGGTCTGGGTCTGAGTATGGTTCGCTGGTTCGCACAGAGTGCCGCAGGCGATGTCGAGATCGATTCGGCGCCGGGTTCCGGTACGACCGTTACGATCCTTCTGCCTCAGTCGGGCAATGAAATCGGTGACACGACCTGTTCCAGAACGATACCCCTGTCAGTCCTGCCCAGTGGCGACGAGCGCATTGCACTGTTGATCGATGACGCAGAAGTGCGTGCTATGACACAACAGACCCTGACCGTGCTTGGCTACGATGTGGATCGAGTGAGCAGAGACGACATCGTGAATGCCGACAGTAATGCCGCGACCTGGGATCTGGCAGTCGTCGACGCAGACAACTGCGAGAATCTCGTCGCTTTGGTCGCGGACCTGCGCAGCAATTCGAGTATGCGAGTGCTTGCTCTGACGGCGCGAAAGCTGCCGGAACTGGGTCAGGATATACAGCTTCGCAAGCCCTTCTCGCTCGTTGAACTCGCGGGCGGTGTGCGCGGCGTGCTGGATGGAGAATCTGTCAGTGGCTGAGAAATCTGTATTGTTTGCGTTCGACGACGACGCATCGATTTTAAAAGTCGTCAGCGGTATTGCGGAGCGAGCGGACTACGAGGTTCATACGGCGACTGAGCCGCGCGAGCTGCTCGGGAAGGTGCCGGACTTCAGGCCCTGCGCCATCGTTCTCGATCTGCAGATGCCTGGGATGGATGGCATCGAGGTTTTGCGCGAGCTCGCGGATTTCGAGACGGATGCCGGAATTATTCTGCTCTCGGGGATGGACGAGCGAACGCTGGCATCGGCGGAGGGCTACGCGCGAGCGCGCGGCCTCAATGTTGCCGCCACGATGCAGAAGCCGTTCGTTCCCGAAGAACTCCAGCAGCAGCTCGATTCACTGCGTACCGTGACCGCCGAATTGTCTCCGATGGACCTTCAGAATGCGATCCTCAAAGAGGAACTGGTCATCCACTATCAGCCTACGATTCGCCGCTTTGCTGATGGCAGCTGGGACGTGGCGGCAATGGAGGCGTTGCTGCGCTGGGAGCACCCACACAAGGGCCTCATCTATCCCGAAAGTTTCGTCGGTATGGCCGAAGCGGCTGGTCTGGGGAGCGCGATGACGGACTTTGTCATTCGCCGCGGTGTCGAGCAGCTGAAAGGCTGGCAGGCGTCGCGCCTCGATCTCGGGCTACGAATCAACATCTCAGCCGGACTCATTGCAGATCTCGATTTTCCCGATCGTCTCGAAGCGACGTTGCGGGAGTACGAGATCGATCCGAGCTATCTCACACTGGAACTCACGGAAACTGCGATGCTCGGTCAGGACACGGAAGTGTTCGACATCATGACGCGTTTGCGTGTGAAAAACGTCAATCTCGCCATCGATGATTTCGGGATCGGCTATTCGTCGCTGACGCAGCTCTTCGCAATGCCGTTCAATGAAATGAAGATCGACAAGTCTTTGGTTCTGCGCGTTCCGGAGTCCAAGGAAGCCAGTATCATGGTCAGCGCGCTGATCGATCTGGCCCACAAGCTCAGTTTGACCGTTTGTGCTGAAGGAGTCGAAACAGAAGCGGCGCTGAGCTTCCTGGCGAGCGTTGGATGTGACGGCGCACAGGGATTCCTCGTCAGTCATCCGATTCCGGCGGGAGAGGTTCGCGGCGTAATCGAACGCTGGAACCGGCGGGATCGTTCGGTTCTGGCGAACGACGAAGCAGCGATCGCCTGACAGACTCCAGGCTCTCACGCAGCGCGGCACCTCGCCCCGGGAGCGCCGCGCGCCCCGGCGAGT
>JASFSB010000317.1:0-3843 GCA_050114615.1 Gammaproteobacteria bacterium | reverse complement strand
CAGCGAAACGCGTCTCGGCGTAGCCGCTGAGCGTCCAGCTATTCGTGCCCTCCGCCTCGACGGCGTTGGCCCGGGCAATCGATCTGATCCGCTGATTGCTGTCCAGCTCGTACAGGTACAGGCCCTCGTCGCCACTGCCGGCGAATCCGCGCCGCACGTTCACGATGAGCCCTTCGTCCTTGAACCAGGTCGACTCGCCGTCGGCAATCTCGATCTCGTCGAGCAGCGCCTCGCTGCGCAACTCCCGTGCGTAGGCCCCCAGCGAAGGCGCGATCGACTCGCCGAGGCCGACCATGATGCCGGCCAGCAGAATACCGGCCAGACCGGCCCAGGCCAGCAGCTGCAGCATCGAGACGCCGGCAGCACGCATCGCGATCAGTTCGGACTGCGTCGCGAGGTGCCCCAGACCGAGCAGCCCGCCGAGCAACGTGGCTGCAGGCAACGACTCGACGATTGTGCGCGGAATACGCAGCGCCACGAACAGGATCGCCTCGCGAATCCCGTAATTGGCCGTACCGATATCGTCGATCTGACTGACGAACAGAAACAGGGTCGTTACGGTCACGAGCACGGTCAGCACCAACGCGACGTTGCGTCCGATCGCACTGACAACGTAGCGCACGAGCACGTTCATGCAGCCGCTCCGCGAGCCCGCCCGGATCCGGAGAACCAGCCTGCATCCCTGCTGAACATGAGCAGCGCGACCGCTGCGAGCATAGCGTGCACCCACCAGATGCCCAGCCATTCCGGCGCATCGCCGCGCTCCACCCACACGCGAGCGATCGACAGCAGATTCGCATAGGTGATGTAAATGAGCAGGCCGAGACCCAGGCGCCCATAGCGACCCTCGCGCGGGGAAGATCGGCTCAGCGGAACTGCCAGCAGCGCCAGCACGAGCAGCGACAACGGTGAAGAAATGCGCCACTGCAGCTCGGCGCGCGCCTGCGGCTCCGTGGAATCGAGCAGCGCTGCGAGCCGGTACATCTCGATCGTCTCTTCGAATTCCGCGCTGGCGGTTTCGCGCACCGGGAGTCCATGCACGCCGAATTCGATCAGTGAAAAATCGAGTTGACCCGGAACGCCTTCCGTGCGCGTTCCGTTGTAAAGAACGAATGACAGTGCACCTGTTGCGGGGTCCTCGATACGCTCACCGCGCTCGGCCACGATGACGATCACTCGTCCGGCGACTTCCCTCGACCAGAAAATATCGTACAGGTAATCCCCCTCGACTCGCTCGGCATAGAAGACCGAATCATCGTCGTCCGGTGCAATGAAACGCCCGGGCTCGAGGACGTCGAGATCCAGATCCTCCTGCGCCTGAAATTTGATTTCTTCGATCCGGCGCGTGGCGTCCGGCGCCGCAACGAGTGTCAGCCAGGCCGTGGCCGCGGCCACCAGGACGGCCATAATCCCGATCGGCACGAGCATGTTGCCCGGACCGATCCCGCAGGCGTACAGCGCCGAGGTCTCCGCGTCCCGATTGAGCCTGGCCAGTGCGAGCATGATCCCAAGAAAGACCGCAATCGGTGCAATCAGCGTCAGATAACGCAGCGCAGTCAGACCGACGACCGTGAATACGGCATTGCGCGGCAGCTCGTTTGCCGCTGCATCACCCAGAATCTCCGCGAACTGATTGCTCATCAGGATGACGAACATCACGATGAGAACGAGGACACACGAGAAGGAAATTTCCCGGAACAGATAGCGACTGATGAGATTCACGCGAACAACGCCGTTTTCAGTCACGAAAGTGAATCGAGTACACTAGCGAGCCTGCGATCGCTTAAACGGCTGACACCTTAGCATAAGCGTGTGCATCACCTGACAGATTCGAGGTCCGGCTGAGCGCTGTTTTCCTTCCGGGAAACGTGCAGTTGGAGGAGATAGCTAATGGAATTTTCCGTAAAAACCGGCGAGCCCGTCGGCCAGAAAACCGCCTGCGCAGTCGTTCCCGTCTTTGAAGACTCGCCGCTGCCGCCGATCACGCGTGCCTTCAGCAAAGCCTGCGGCGGCCGGCTCGCAGCGCTCGTGCGCTCGGGCGAGATCTCAGGGGAATCCGGCAAGACCTGCATGTTGCACGATCTCTCCGGAATCGGCGCGAAACGTGTGCTCGCGGTCGGCTGCGGCCCGCGCGAGAAGTTTTCACGTAAGGCGCTGTATCGCGCGACGTCGGCCGCCGTGCGCGCCATCGGCAGCGCATCGATCGGCAACGTCGTGTCCCATCTGGCCAGCGAGCCCCCACCGGATTGCGATGTCTACTATTGCGCACGGCTGAGTGTCGAGGCGGCCCGCACCGCCGCGTACCGCTTCGACGAGCTGAAGAGCAAGGCGCCGCCGGCGGCGAGACTGCGCAATTTCGGTATCGCAGCAGAGCGCTCGGACGCCGCTGACGTGCGCCGTGGGATCACCGACGGCACGGCGATCGCCGAGGGTTCGGATATCGCCCGGCAGCTCGGCAATCGCCCGGCGAATGTCTGCACGCCGACGCACCTGGCGGAGGTGGCCGCAGAGCTGGCGCGTACGCACAAGGGACTGACCAGCAAGGCCCTTGGACCGAAGGAACTCGAAAAGCTCGGTATGGGGTCGTTCCTGTCGGTCACCCAGGGCGCTTCTGAACCACCGCGCCTGATCGTAATGCAGTATCGCGGCGCAGGACGCAACGCCGCACCGATCGCGCTGTGTGGCAAGGGGGTGACCTTCGATACCGGCGGCATCTCGATCAAACCGTCGCCGAAGATGGACGAAATGAAGTTCGATATGTGCGGTGCGGCAAGTGTCATCGGCACGATGGCCGCGATCGCGCAACTACAGGCGAAGGTCAATGTCGTTGCCGTGGTGCCGGCGTGCGAGAACATGCCGAGTGGCACCGCAACACGGCCCGGTGACATCTACACCAGTCTGTCCGGGAAGACGATCGAAGTTCTGAACACCGACGCCGAGGGCCGTCTCATATTGTGCGATGCGATGACCTATGCGCAGTCGGAATTCGACCCGTCGTGCGTGATCGACGTTGCCACTTTGACCGGTGCCTGCGTCATCGCCCTGGGCGGCATCTATACGGGTGTGTTCAGCAACGACGATGCGCTGCGTCAGACGCTGGTGGACGCCGGGCTGCGTTCCGCCGATCCGGGCTGGCCAATGCCGGCCGATGACGAGTACGGAGATTCGCTGCGCAGCAACTTCGCCGACTTCGCCAACATCGGTTCACGCGAAGCCGGCGCCAGCATCGCAGCCGCGTTTCTGCGCAAGTTCGTCGATCCGGGGCGCAGGTGGGCACATCTGGACATCGCCGGCGTCGCGTGGCTTCAGGATTCAGCGAAGGGCGCGACGGGCAGACCCGTACCGATGCTCGTCGACTTTCTGCTGCGCCAGGCGTGAGATCGGGTGACCCGGGTCGACTTCTACATACTCGACGACACAACCGACACGGCCAGACTTCGCGTCGCTGCACGAATCGCCGAAAAGGCCATGCTGCAGAATCAGCACGTGTACATCAACACGGCCGGTCAGGATGAATCGCGCCAGCTGGACGAGCTGTTGTGGACGTTTTCACAGGGAAGCTTCGTCCCGCATCGAATCGTCGAAGCGAAACCGAGCGCCCCTGCTGCCGAACCCGTCCTGATCGGTACCGCCGTCGAGATCGACTCACCGTGTGACGTGATGGTCAACCTCGCGGCGGATGTGCCGGAGTTCTTCAGTCGTTACGACCGAGTCGCTGAAATCGTTGACGCGGAATCCGGACGCCGCAATGCCGGGCGCGTCCGATACAAGTATTATCGGGACCGTGGATACGAGCTGAAGAGCCACAAAATCTAACCGGTACAGAGATTTGAGCGACTCGCA
>JASFSB010000316.1:0-3844 GCA_050114615.1 Gammaproteobacteria bacterium | reverse complement strand
GACTCGTCGAGATGACCGCGACGAATGCTCAGCATGGCGCGGAACTGCGGGCGCATTCGGCTCAGACCGTGACCACGCAGCTCGAAGCGCTGGCCGACGTACTGGGGCTGGACGAAGCACCCGGACGTATCGAGTGTTTCGATATCAGTCATACGCGGGGCAGCGAGACAGTTGCCTCGTGCGTCGTATTCGGGCCCGAGGGCGCGCAGCGCGCAGACTACCGGCGCTTCAATATCACGGACGTCACGCCCGGCGACGATTATGCAGCGATGGACCAGGTGCTGCGCCGGCGGCTCAGGCGCGTGGCCGGCGGGGAGGCGCCGCGCCCTGACGTGCTCGTCGTCGATGGCGGACCGGGTCAGCTTGCGCGGGCGAAATCAGTCATGGAAGAGCTCGCGTGTGACGATATCGTCGTCCTGGGGGTCGCCAAGGGCGCAGGGCGCCGAGCCGGACGCGAGACACTTTACCTGGGTGAGCAGGCGCTGCGACTCGACGGCGCCAGTCCAGCGCTGCACATGATTCAGCAAGTACGTGACGAAGCGCACCGGTTTGCGATAATGGGGCATCGCTCGAAACGCGAAAAGCGCCAGACACGTTCGCCGCTGGAAGAGATCGAAGGTCTCGGACCAAAGCGTCGTCGTCAACTGTTGCTTCATTTCGGCGGTCTGCAGGCCATCGCTCGGGCGGGAGTCGACGATCTTGCCCGTGTCAAAGGAATCTCGCGCCATATGGCGGAACGTATTTATGCGCGCTTCAATGCCCGGTAGCTCATAGACCCTATGCGATTCAATCTTCCAAATTCGCTCACCTGGGTTCGAATCGTCGTCATTCCACTCGTTGTGGTGCTGTTCCTGTTGCCGAACGACTGGGCACGCCCGGCAGCTGCCTTCGTCTTTGTATTCGCCGGGATCACCGACTATCTGGACGGCTACCTCGCGCGGCGGCTGAATCAGATATCCGGCTTCGGCGCGTTTCTCGATCCGGTCGCCGACAAGCTCATGGTTTCGACCGCACTGGTTCTGCTCGTTGCTGCTGATCCGCGTCCGATCATGGCGATACTCGCGGCCATCATCATCGGTCGGGAAATAACGGTTTCGGCCCTGCGCGAATGGATGGCGGAACTCGGCGAACGCGCGCATGTGGCAGTCAGCATTCTGGGAAAGCTCAAAACGACGATGCAGATTGCCGGTCTGAGTTTTCTGATCTATGCGCATGATCTCTACGGGCTGCCCACTTACCGAATCGGTGAAATTCTGCTGCTCGTCGCGGCCGTGCTGACCATCGCTTCGATGGTGGACTACCTGCGTGCCGCGTGGCCGGCGCTGCGTGGCCGCGATCCATAAAGGCTGTACGTCCTCGCGGCGGTGATCTAAAATGAGCGGCTTCGAAGCGGGAATAGCTCAGTTGGTAGAGCACGACCTTGCCAAGGTCGGGGTCGCGAGTTCGAGTCTCGTTTCCCGCTCCAATCTCTCCGCATACGGACCAGGTCACTGCAGCGATCTGACAGCCCGGCGATGCAGCACGGGAACTATCGGGGGCTCGCAGCGTTCTCAATAGTGCCAGCCGTGCGAATTCGCACTTTCCGACTACTGACGCTCATTGGGATTCTGTCCGTGTATCGTACTGCCATAACCGGCCTGGGCTTGCTGGTTGCCGCCTCAGCCGCCGGTCAATCGAACACGTCGCAGGAAGACGAACTCAAGCGTGTCCGCGTCATACGCATCGACTCGCCACCGGTCATTGACGGCAATCTGGACGATCAGGTCTGGCAGCAGGCGGAGGTCGTCACTGATTTTCACCAGACCCGGCCCGGCGACGGTACCATGCCATCGGAGCCGACGGAGCTTTACCTACTCTACGACGAAGACGCGATCTACATCGGCGCGCGAATGTACGACAGCAACCCGGAACTGATTGCCGCTCCGACGTTCAGGCATGGTCAGGGACTCGGTTCGGACGACCGTCTCGTCGTGATTCTCGATCCGTTCAACTCGCGCCGCGCAGGATACCGCTTCGAGACGAACGCCAATGGTATTCGTCACGATGCGCTCTACCAGGACATCACTTCGTTTCAAAGCGACTGGACGGCAATCTGGGATACCGCTGCCTCGGTCACGGAGGACGGCTGGCTCGCGGAGCTCGAGATCCCGTTTAAGACACTGCCTTTCGATCCGAACATCGACACATGGGGATTCAATTTCGGACGTGGTATCAGACGTCGTGGCGAAGAGATGGCGTGGGTCTCGCGCAACCGCAGCTACAATCCGAGCATCGTCGGACTGGCGACCGGCCTGAGTGATATGGACCAGGGCAGAGGCCTCGACGTCGTGCCGTCGATTGCCGTAACCGACGCTCGATTGTTCGATCCGGGAAGCGCAGATTCGAACGTGGAGCCGTCGCTGGACGTCTTTTACCGCCTGACGCCTTCGCTGAATGCGGCGTTGACGATTAATACGGATTTCTCGGCAACCGAAGTCGACAATCGCCAGGTCAATCTGACGCGTTTCAGTCTGTTCTTTCCGGAGAAACGCGATTTCTTCCTCAACGATGCCGATCTTTTCCAGTTCGGCCGAATCGGCGACGGAGGGGGCGGCAACAATCAGGCTTCTTCCCGAACTGACCGGGAGAACGCCCGGCCGTTCTTTTCACGACGCATCGGACTGAATCAGGACGGCGCGCCGGTCGATCTCGACTACGGCGGACGAATCAGTGGCCGCGTCGGGCGCTGGAACATCGGTACGCTTGCGATACGTCAGGACGAATCCGGCCTCGTCGATGCCTCTGACCTCTTCGTCGGGCGCATAGCGGCTAATGTCAATGAAGAATCCACCGTGGGTATGATTCTGACGAGCGGTGATCCACGCTCGAATCTGGACAATTCTGTATTCGGGCTGGACTACCGGTATCTGAATACGCGACTTGCCGGCGGCCGTCAGCTCGAAGCCGATGTGTGGCTGCAGCAGTCAGACACGCAGGGTATGGACGGCGATGACGGCGCTTACGGCGTTGCAGTCAGAATGCCGAACAATACCGGAGTGCGCGGTGGCATCTCACTCAAGGAGGTCGAGCGGAACTTCAATCCGGCGATGGGTTTCGTCGCTCGGACGAACATACGAGATCTGAGCGCCGAGATCGGCTTTACTCGCTTCTTCGAGTCGAGTTTCATGCAGTCCGCATTCATCGGCATGGATGCGCAGCACATCGAGTCACTGCAGGGGCAGCTCCAGACGGAGATCTTTAAATTCCGCCTGCTCGAGATCGAGACGAATTCGGGCGATGAGTTTCAGTTTGGGCACACGACGAATAAGGAAATCGTCACCACAGCGTTCACGATCTATGAAGATCTGACACGCACGGTTGCCATACCAGCGGACCGCTACTCGTTCGATCAGACCGATATCAGTTTCGAAACGGCGAGCCAGCGACGGTTTTCGGGCGGGCTGGGTCTCGTGACTGGCGACTTCTACGGTGGCTCTATCGATACGCTGAGTGGTGAGTTTTCGTGGAACCGTGCAGCCAATTTCACGATGACGCTGGAATACGAATACAACGATGTGGAACTGCCGCAGGGAGATTTCATATCACGCCTCGTGAGCCTGTCGTCGGCGTACGCGTTCTCGCCGAATCTCTACTGGATCAATCTGATTCAGTATGACAACGTCTCCGAGGAATTCGGCGTAAACACGCGCCTTCAGTGGATTCCCAAAGCGGGGCAGGAGGGCTTCGTCGTCCTGAACCACAATCTGCAGGATTTCGACAAGGACAATTCGTTCGAGTCCGCCAGTTCCGATATCAGCATCAAATTCAAGTATACGCTGAGATTTTAGCTGCCGGCGCTGCGTCC